>PFKL01000012.1 GCA_002784245.1 Comamonadaceae bacterium CG_4_10_14_3_um_filter_60_75 | reverse complement strand
GGGTAGCCTCAAATCACAGGCCCAAGACCTGGTGCAGACGGTGGCGGTGTTCAAGCTCGGCGCCGGTGACACCAACCACAACCTGCAGGTCGCCGCAACTGCCGCGGTGCGCGCGCATCCGCCCAAAACCACTCAGTTCAAGGGTGTTGACCGCCGCGCTACGGGTGTACCCAAAGGTGCGGCCGCCCGAGCGCCCAGCGCGCCACCGCCGACACTGACCCACGCTGTCAAACCGGCGGCAACGGCCACCGCATCAGCCAGCAGCACGGACGATTGGGAAACTTTTTAGGCCAACCAAGGGCTCGCAAAGTAATAACTTGTACTTTTGCCTGGCCATCTTTGGCCGCATTGCGCTGTTGAGAAACGCTCGTTTATTGATCTTTGCAAAATTCGTCACATAGTTGCCGTCGTCTCAAGGCCAGCACGGCGGTGGCGCGCGGCGACCGGGTCATGCGCGTTGCGACAGGATCAAGGAGGAGGCCAAAGGCCAGGGGACACGTAGCAAAGTGCGTCGCCCGGCTGATTCATCAAGCACCGTCATGTCGTCTGCGGTTTTATTCACCCGCCTGAATTGCGGGTGAAAGCGACCAAACCCGGCATGGGACAATGCCCACATGTACCTTTTATTTGAAGAAACCGGCAAATTTCTCGCCGGACGCATGCTCTCCGAGACCGATGCCTCGGCACAAGTGGAGCTCGACAGCGGCAAGCGCGTCAAGGTCAAGGCGGCCAACATCCTGATCCGCTTTGAAAAACCCGAACCCGCCCAACTCATCAGCGACGCGCAGGCAGTGGCCAGTGGCATCGAGCTTGACCTGGCCTGGGAATTCGCGCCTGAAGCCGAGTTTGGTTTTGCTGACCTGGCGCGCGACTATTTCTCCGAGCACGCCACGCTGGCCGAGCAGGCCGGGATGCTGTTTGCGCTGTATGACGCGCCGCACTACTTTCGTCGCGCTGGCAAGGGGCGCTTTCGCAAGGCCAGCGCCGACATCTTGGCGCAGGCGCTGGCCGCGATCGAGAAAAAAAAGCAGATTGCCCTGCAAATCGGGGCCTGGGTCATAGACCTGAGCGCCGGGGTGTGTCCACAGCCGATTCGCGATCAGCTGTACAAAATCCTGTTCAAACCCGACAAGAATGCACCCGAGTACAAGGCGGTGGTGGAAGCCTCGCGCGCCACCCACCTCGGTCCGCTGGACCTGCTGATCAAGGTCGGGGCGATTGACTCGCCCTACCAGTTCCACTGGAAACGCTTCTTGCTGGAGAACTTCCCCAAGGGCACCAGTTTCCCCAAGCTGCAGGCGCCCCAAATCACCGACGATCTGCCGCTGTCTGCGGCACGCGCGTTTTCGATTGACGACTCTGCTACCACCGAGATTGACGACGCGCTGTCGGTGCAAGGCCTGGGCACGGGCACCGTCACGCTGGGCATCCATATTGCCGCACCGGGTCTGGCCATCACCCCGGGCAGCGCGGTGGATGCACTGGGGCGCGCGCGCCTTTCCACCGTTTATATGCCGGGCTACAAGCTGACCATGCTGCCCGACGAAGTGGTACAAAGTTACACGCTGATGGAGGGCAAAGACTGCCCGGCGGTGTCGCTCTACGTCACACTCGACGAGGCCACGCTGGAGATCAAGGCCACGGAGACCCGGCTGGAGCGGGTGCACATCGGTGCCAATTTGCGCCACGACCAGCTCGACGCGGTAGTCACGCTGGACTGGCTCCAAGACCCGGCGTTTATGCATCAAACAGACCTCCAGCCCTTGCAGAACAAGCGTAAGAAGCTCTCATTTTTATATCGCATGGCGCAAGACCTGAAGGCCAAGCGCGAAGTGGTGCGCGGCAAGCCTGAGAACTTCAACCGGCCGGATTACAACTTCAGATTGGTGGGCAACAAAGGCACGGAGCCTGCGGGCACTGAACAAGTGCAGATCAGCGTGCGCCAGCGCGGCGCGCCGCTGGATTTGATCGTCTCTGAAGCGATGATTCTGGCCAACAGCACCTGGGGCGGCTGGCTGGCCGAACTGGGCGTACCCGCCATTTACCGCAGCCAGGCGGCGCTGGCCCCGGGCGTGAAGGTGCGCATGGGCACCAAGGCGCTGCCGCATGCCGGCATGGGCGTCAAAAGCTACGCCTGGAGCAGCTCGCCGCTACGCCGCTACGTCGATCTGGTCAACCAGTGGCAGATCATCGCCTGCGCGCGCCACGGCAAAACCGCCGCGCTGGCGGCTCCGTTCAAGCCCAAAGATGCCGAGTTGTTTTCCATCATCAGCAGCTTTGACGCAGCGTACAGCGCCTACAACGGCTACCAGAACGCCATCGAGCGTTTCTGGACGCTCAAATACGTTCAGCAAAACAACATTACCGAGGTCGAGGCCACGCTGTTCAAGGACAACCTGGTGCGCGCTGATCACTTGCCGCTGGTGCTGCCCGTCGCCGGTGCGCAGGGTCTGCCGCGCGGCGCACGGGTGCTGGTGCGCCTGGGTGAGATTGACCTGGTGTCGCTCGACATTCACGGCACCGTCGCGGCGCGGCTCGACGCCGAACCCGCTGCCAGCGACGCCCTGGACGACGACGCTGACGACGACACCATCGCCGGCCCAATCGCGATTGCGGTTGACCTCAGCGACGCCGACACGCCGCCCGAAAGCCCCGCACCCGTTGATAATCCGGCCCCGTGAACCTGCGCGCAATCAGCACCCTTCATCTTGCCCTGGGCGTGTCGTTGGCTGTGCACGGCGCTTTGCTCACGCTGCGTTTTGTTGACCCCGAGACTTTCAACCGCGTCTTTGAAGACACGCCGCTGGAGGTGATTCTGGTCAACGCCAGAACCAACGAGACGCCAACGCAGGCGTTGGCCATTGCCCAGACCAACATGGCCGGCGGTGGCGACCGCGACCAGGGCCGCGCCACCAGCCCGCTGCCCCCGGCGATCGCCTCGCTGCGCGGCGACAACGACGAACAAGACCGCGAGCGCGAACTGCGTGAAATGCAGGCACAGCAAAATCTGATGCTCTCACGCATCAAGAACATGCTGGCGGCCATGCCCCCGGCTGACCCACAAAAAACCCAGCTCACCCCCGAGCAGGCGCAGCGCGAAGAAAAGCGCCGCCAGCTGATCAAGCTGCTGGCCGAGATCGAACGGCGCATCCAGAGCGAGAACGCCCGCCCACGCAAACGCTACATCAGCCCGTCGACGCGCGAGGCGGTGTACGCGGTCTATTACGACCACCTGCGCCGGGCTATTGAAGAAAAAGGTACCGAGAATTTTCCCCAGCACAACGGCCAGAAGCTCTACGGCGAACTGGTCATGATCGTCAACGTCAACAACGACGGGCGCGTGCTCTCCACCGAGATCGTGCAAAGCTCGGGCATCCCCGCGCTGGACCGCCAGGCGCAGATGATCGCCAGCAGCGCCGGGCCGTTTGGCCAGTTCAACCGTGAGATGCGCCGCCGCGCCGACCTGATTGCCGTGGTCTCGCGCTTCAAATTCACCCGCGACGACACGCTGGAAACCCGGCTCAGCGCCAAATAATTGACATGACGACGCCAACCGACCTCTATTGCGTGATGGGCCACCCGGTGGCCCACAGCCAATCGCCCTGGATTCATGCCCGCTTTGCCGAGCTGACCGGCCAGACACTGCACTACACCTTGCGCGACACCCCGCTGGACAACTTTGCCGACAGCGTGCGTGACTTCATCCAGGAAGGCGGTCGCGGCTGCAACATCACCGTACCGTTCAAGTTTCAGGCCGCCGCGCTGGCCGATCAGGTCAGTGAGCGCGCGGCGTTGGCACAAGCGTGCAATACATTGACATTCCAGGATGGCAAGATTCTGGCCGACAACACCGACGGCGTCGGCCTGGTGCACGACATCGAACAAAACGCCGGCGTTGTTCTGCAAGGCAAACGCGTGCTGCTGATTGGCGCAGGGGGGGCCGCTGCCGGTGTGCTGGGGCCACTGATCAACGCCGGACCATCCCATATTTGCGTAGCCAACCGCACAGCGCAGCGCGCCGCAGACCTGGTGGCGCGCCATCAGACGCTCGCCATGCTTCAAAATACAGAGCTTACCGGGCTTGATTTACAAGGGCTAGATGCCAATTTTGATGTCATCATCAACGGCACGGCCAGCAGCCTGGGCGGCCACGGCGTGCCGGTTGCGGCAAGCGTACTCAAGCCCGGTGCGCTGGCTTACGACATGATGTACGGCGCACCGGCCCACGGCTTTATGGCCTGGGCGCGCACGCACGGCGCGGTGGCGCGCGACGGCCTGGGCATGTTGGTCGGCCAGGCAGCCGTGTCGTTTTACATCTGGCGCGGCGTCATGCCGCCGGCAGCGCCGGTACTGGCCGAGCTGCGCGCGCGCCTGGGTTCGCCATGAAGACGGTCTGGCGCTGGTTGGGGCTGGTGGGTGTGGCTGGGGTGCTGCTGCAGCTTTTCTTTGTTGCGCGCATTGCCACCATGCTTGTCATCGACCCGCAGTCGACCGCGTTTGAGCGTTCCGAGGCGTGGCGCGTCGCCACCGAAAAAGGCACGCTGAAATGGCGCCAGCAATGGTCGCCCTACGACAAGATTTCCAACAACCTCAAGCGCGCGGTGATTGCCAGCGAGGACGATGGCTTTGTCAACCACGACGGCATTGACTGGGACGCGCTGGAAAAAGCCTGGCAGAAAAACGCCAAGGCACAGGAGCGTGCCGCCCGTGCGCCAGCGCGCAACCCGGCCAAGCCGGTCAAGGCGCCCAAGGTGGTCGGTGGCTCGACCATCAGCCAACAACTGGCGAAAAACCTCTTTTTGTCGGGCGAGCGCACCTTTCTGCGCAAAGGTCAGGAGTTTGTGTTGACGCTGCTGCTCGAGGGCATTCTGGGCAAGCAGCGCATTCTGGAGATCTACCTCAACAGTGTCGAATGGGGTGAAGGTGTTTTTGGTGCCGAGGCGGCGGCGCAGCACTACTTTCGCAAGACTGCCGCCCAACTCACCGGCTACGAGGCAGCGCGCCTGGCGGTGATGCTGCCGCGGCCCAAGTATTTTGAGAAGCTGCCCAACAGCAGTTATGTGGCTGGCCGCGCGGCGGTGATCGTCAACCGGCTGGGCAGCGCCGAATTGCCATGAAGAAATTGGTATTGAACTGGGCGGCGGTGGCGATGAGCTATTTTTTGCTCGGGCTGATCCGCGTGCTCACCGGCTCGCAGGCGCGCTGGTGGGGTTGCCCGCCCAAGGCCGAGCAGCGCATCTACTTTGCCAACCACCAGAGCCACGCCGACCTGGTCATGATCTGGGCGGCGCTGCCCCGTGAGTTGCGCCACTCGGTGCGCGCCGTGGCCGCGCGCGACTACTGGACCAAAACGCCGTTCAAGCACTGGCTCACCAGCGCAGTGTTCAATGTGATCTACGTCTCGCGCGAGCGCCACGCCGACGAAGACCCGCTGGAGCCGCTGATTGATGCCATGCACGCGGGCGACTCCCTGATCCTCTTCCCTGAGGGCACGCGCGGCTTTGCCGACGAGCCGCAGGCGTTCAAGGCCGGGCTGTACAACCTGGCCATCAAGTTCCCGCAGGTGGAACTGGTGCCGGCGTGGATCAACAACGTGCAGCGCGTCATGCCCAAGGGCGAGGTGGTGCCGGTGCCGGTGCTGTGCTCGGTCACCTTTGGCGCACCGATGCACGTGCAAGACGGCGAAGAGCGGCACGCATTTCTGCAGCGGGCGCGCGACGCGGTGATCGCCCTGCGCAACGTCTAAAGAGCTCGCTGCCGTGTACCAAACCCTGAAAAACCTGACCCCGGCGCAGCAGATTGGCGCCATGTTCGTCATCGTCTTCGGGCTGTTGCTGCTGGCCGGACTGGCGCTTTTCCTGCGTTCAATGCGCGAGTTTGCCGACCCCCAACGCGCGCAACAGCATCGCGACGAAATCGACAACCTGACGCAGTTGCTCAAGACCAGCTGGCTGCTGGTCTTTGTCTTTTGGGTGGCCTGGCTGGCCGGCGATGTGTCGCGCCTGGTGTTGTTTGGGCTGGGCTCTTTCTTTGCGCTGCGTGAATTTTTGACGCTCTCGCCCACCCGTCGCGGCGACCACCGCAGCCTGGTATTGGCGTTTTTTGTCGTGCTGCCATTTCAGTACTGGCTGGTGGGCACGGCGCACTTCAACCTGTTTACCGTGTTTATTCCGGTCTACGTGTTTCTGGCGATTCCGGTGGTGAGCGCGCTGGCCAACGACCCGACGCACTTTCTCGAACGCAACGCCAAGTTGCAATGGGGCATCATGGTCTGCATCTACGGCATGAGCCACGTGCCCGCGCTGCTGCTGCTCAAATTCCCGCGCTATGACCAGCGCAACGCTTTCCTGCTGCTGTTTCTGGTGCTGGTGGTGCAGACCTGCATGGTCACGCAGCATCTGGTAGCGCGCCGCCTGATGCAATTGAACAAACCCGCTGCGGCGCCGCTGGTCAGCCAGAGCTTTATCTGGCGCGCGTGGTGGTCGGGCATGGTGGCGGGCAGCCTGTTGGGCGCGCTGTTGGCGGGCATCACGCCGTTTGTACCAGGGCAGGCCTTTGCCCTGTCGTTCATCGCCTGCGGCGCCGGGTCGCTCGGTCACCTGGTGATGAAAGCGCTCAAACGCGACCGCGGTATCCCCATCTGGCGCGGTGAGGGCCGCGGCGTGACCGGTGCTGGCGGCATGCTTGACCGCATTGACGCGCTGTGCTTTGCCGCGCCCGTTTTCTTTCACTCGGCCAGATGGTATTTTGGCTTGTAACCCCTGATATACAAGCGCTAGCAGCTACTATTTTTGAGTATTATGAGAATCCTCGGCATCGACCCCGGCTTGCGCACCACTGGTTTTGGCGTGGTCGACGCTGACGGTGCTGACCTGCGCTACGTGGCCAGCGGCACGATCAGCACCACGCGCATTGAAAAAGACCATTTGCCAGCGCGACTGAAGGTGCTGTTTGACGGCATTCGCGAGGTGGTGGCGCGCTACCAGCCCGATTGCGCGTCGGTTGAAATCGTCTTTGTCAACGTCAACCCGCAGTCCACCTTGCTGCTAGGGCAGGCGCGTGGCGCGGCGGTCACGGCTTTGGTGTCCGCTGACCTGCCTGTGGCCGAGTACACGGCGCTGCAGATGAAGCAGGCGGTGGTAGGCTACGGCCGCGCCGACAAAACCCAGATTCAGGAAATGGTGCGCCGCCTGCTGAAGCTGCCGGGACTGCCCGGCACCGACGCCGCCGACGCGCTGGGCCTGGCCATCACCCACGCCCACGCGCACACGTCGATGCGCCTGCTGGCTAACGCCAAAGGGATTGGCGGTGTGCAGCAACAAACCCAGAAGGCGGCGTACAAGGGTGGGCGCAGTCGGTGATGCGAAATGGCATGGCGCACCACATCGAAACTCGGCTGTTCATGAATTCCCTCTGTCAGCCCACCTGCAACTGCGCCAAATCGGTTGGCTGATTCCTCAATAGACACTTGATGCCACACCCTCAATTGAGATCAAAATACAGCCCCTGACACCCCCAACCAGCGCAAACAACAACCGCACCCGCCCCCAACAGACCGGAACTCTTCGCACTGCACACAATCTGACCCCGTTATGGCCCACACTCATCAACTGACCCGCGCCCTGGTAGCTGCATTTTTCGTAGCTGTCAGCGCTTTCCCTACTTGGGCTACAGCCCAAAATGGCAATCAAACGGTGGTGACTACCGAGCAGGTCCGCGCCGAACTGATGGCGTACGCCCCCGATGGCGTGGACGCTGGCAAGCAAGTCTGGGTCGGCCTGCAGATCAAGCACCAGCCTGAATGGCACACCTACTGGAAGAATCCTGGTGATTCGGGTCTGCCCATTACCCTGAGCTGGACGCTGCCCGCAGGCGTCCAGGCCGGCGACATCGCCTGGCCACTGCCCGCCAAGATTCCGGTTGGCAATCTGGCCAATTACGGCTATGGCGACACCGTGCTGTTGCCCGTGCCGTTGACGATCACGCCGCAGTTCAAGCCTTTGACAGGCACTGACCTGCAGATCAAACTGCAAGCCAGCTGGCTGGTGTGCAAGACCGAATGCGTACCACAAGACGGCGCTTTCACCCTGCACCTGCCGCTCAAAGGCTCGACCGCATTGAACGCGCCCAATTTTGATGCTGCGTTCAATGCGCAACCGCAGAAGCTCGCCGGCAGCAGCGCCATCGCCATTGAAGGTGGTGTGCTCAAGGTCTCGGTCGATGGCCTGCCCGCCGCGCTGCAAGGCAAGACACTCGAATTTTTCCCGGAAACGCCCGAGATCATTGAACCCGCCGCCGCATGGACACAAGCGTGGCAAGGTGGGCGCTGGAGTGCCGGTGTGCCCATTGCCAAACACCGTGCCGGTGAGCCCGCCGCGTTGCCGCTGCTGCTGGTCGGTGACCTCAACGGACAACGCAGCGGTTTTGTCACCACCGCCGCCATCAGCGGAACTTGGCCAGCAGCTGGCAGTTTGCCCGCCAACACCACCGCCACACCAACGGCAAGTTTCACTGCCGTCGCACCCGCGAGCGTGCCCACCAGTTTCTGGTTTGCATTGGTGGGCGCGCTGCTGGGCGGAATGATCCTGAATTTGATGCCGTGCGTGTTCCCGGTGCTGGCGATCAAGGTGATCGGCTTTGCCGGCCACGGTGACGATCTTCGTGCGCAGCGCAGCGGCGGGCTGGCCTACAGCGCGGGGGTGGTGCTGTCGTTTGTGGCGCTGGGCGCGCTGATGCTGGCGCTGCGTAGCGCCGGGGAGCAGCTCGGCTGGGGCTTTCAGTTACAGTCACCCGCGGTGGTGGCGGCGTTGGCAGCGCTGTTTACCGTGCTCGGGCTGAACCTGGCCGGGGTGTTTGAGTTTGGCCAGTTTGTACCCGCTGGCGTGGCCTCGGTACAGAGCAGCAACAAGACCACCAACGCGTTTTTGTCGGGTGTTCTGGCGGTGGTGATTGCCTCGCCCTGCACCGCGCCGTTCATGGGTGCGTCGCTCGGGCTGGCGCTGGGGCTGCCGGCGGCCCAAGCGCTGCTGATCTTTACCGTGCTTGGTGTGGGTATGGCGCTGCCGTTTCTGGCGCTCGCATGGTGGCCGACGCTGGCACGCCGGATGCCAAGGCCCGGCCCCTGGATGCTGACCTTCCGCCACGCAATGGCGTTCCCGATGTTTGCCACCGTGGTCTGGCTGGTGTGGGTGCTCGGGCAACAAAGCGGCATCAATGGTGCGGCTGCCTTGCTGGCGCTGCTGGTGGCACTGGCGCTGGCGCTGTGGTCGCTCGCTTTGCAGGGGCGCGGTCGACGCGTCATCGCCGCCTTATCCATCGCCATCCTGGCGCTATTGGCGGGGGCGATCGGCGGCAATGTGGTGCACCCGGTCACTACCGCAAGCACGGCGGGCGGCGAGCGCTGGCAAGCCTGGGCGCCCGGCAAAGCCGAGCAACTGGTCGCCGCAGGCACGCCGGTGTTTGTGGACTTCACCGCCGCCTGGTGCGTGACCTGCCAGTACAACGAGCAAACCACGCTCTCCGACAGTGCGGTGCTAGGTGACTTTGACGCGAAAAAAGTAATCTTGCTGCGCGCCGACTGGACCCGCCGCGACCCAGCCATCACCGCTGCGCTGGCGCAACTCGGGCGCAACGGGGTACCGGTGTATGTGCTGCTGGCACCGGGCAAAGCGCCGGTGATCTTCTCCGAGATTCTGTCGGCCAGCGCGTTGCGCCAAGCCATCGCCAGTCTGTAAGCGCATCCCCAAGGCGTGCACAGCCTGGCGGGCATTTTTCTGCAACGGGTTTGATTTAGCGCAAAGGCAGTGGTCGTGCGCTAAGCGCGTCTTAAGATTGGCTCATTAAGCTACTTCTCCATCAACAGGAGATCACCCATGCGCTTGTCCACCGTCCTCACCACTGCTCTGATTGGCTTTTCAACCCTGACCGCTTGGGCGGACGGCAAAGGCATCACGCCGTTGCTGCCCAAGATGGAAACTGAATGCTCGTCCTGCCATATTGTCTACCGCCCCAACTTTTTGCCCAAGTCATCGTGGCAACAGGTGATGGCGTCGCTGGACAAGCACTACGGCACCGATGCCTCGCTGCCTGCTGCCGACACCAAGGAAATTGCCGACTGGCTCAACACTGTCGCGCTGGACGTGGGCGAAGCCCCGCCCAACAACCGCATCACGCAGGCGTTCTGGTTCACCCGCAAACACGGCACCAACCACGTCAAGGCCAACGTCTGGCAACGGGCATCGGTCAAGAGTCGCTCCAACTGCCAGGCCTGCCACGTCAACGCCGACAAAGGCGATTTCAACGAGCACAATATTCGCATTCCGCGCTAATTCACCCCGGCTTCACTTACTCCCAAAGGACTCACCATGAAATTCACCCTCCACACTGCCGCCGTTTTGACTTCGCTGGCTATTGCCCTGCCCCTGGCTGCGGCTGCCAACCCCATTCTTGACGGCTACAAGGCCGAGATCAAGGGCACATTCACCGTTGCTGCTGGCGAAAAGCTTTACAAAACCGTTGGTCCGAACCAGCTGTCGTGCGCGTCTTGCCACACCGATTCGCCCAAGAACGTTGGCAAACATGCCAAGACCAACAAAACCATCGAACCGCTGGCCCCCAGTGTGAATGCCAAGCGTTTCACCGACGCCGCCAATGTTGAAAAATGGTTCAAGCGTAACTGCAACGACGCGCTGGGTCGCGCCTGTACGACGCAGGAAAAAGGCGACTTCATGACCTACGTGCTGTCTGTCAAATAAGGCGCACGATCATGAAATTCATTCGCCCCCTGCTGCTGGCCATGCTGGTCGCCACCGCTTTGACGGCGCAAGCCAAATACAACGGCGAAGACCGCGGTAAACCGGTGATGCCCTCGGAAGTCAACGCCAAATGGCAAGCCGAGTGCGCAGGTTGCCACATGGCTTACCCGCCGGGGCTGCTGCCTGCCGCATCCTGGAAGAAGGTCATGGCCGGTCTGGACAAACACTTTGGCACCGATGCGTCGCTGCCAGCCACTGATGCCCGGGAGATCACCAACTACCTGACCAAGTACCCGTCCAACCGCTGGACATCAAGTGCTGCGCCGCTGCGCATTACCGACGGCGAGTGGTTCAAGGCCAAACACTTCAACAAAGGCGAGATCGCCCCTGAGGTCTGGAAACGCGCTTCCGTGAAGAGCCCCGGTAACTGCAACGCCTGCCATACCGGTGCTGAAAAAGGCGACTTCAACGAGCGCAACATCCGCATTCCCAAATAGGTTTGGCTGTATCCGCTGCAATTCACCGTTTTTTCGTTCGAGGTTTCGCCATGCAACGCACCCTGATCTGGGATCTGCCCACCCGCTTGTTTCACTGGACGCTGGCGAGCAGTTTTGCGCTGGCCTGGCTCACCAGTGAGGGCGACCGCTGGCGCTCGATTCACGTATTTCTGGGGTACCTGATCCTGGGGCTGGTGGTGTTCCGCCTGATCTGGGGCTTTGCCGGGTCGCATTTTTCACGCTTTGCCAGCTTCTGGTTTGGCCCCAAAGAGGCACTCGATTACCTCAAACAGGTAGCGACCGGCCACGCGCCACGTCATGTCGGACACAACCCGACCGGCAGCGTGGCCATCTATATTTTGCTGATGCTGGCTGCCATTGTGGGACTGAGTGGCATCATCACACTCGGTGGTGACGAACAACAAGGCATTGCTGCGGGCTGGTTTACCTTTGCCCAGGTTCAGGTCATCAAGCAGGTGCACGACCTGGGTGCCACGCTGATGCTGCTGGTGGTGTTTGGTCACATCACCGGTGTCGTGGTGGAAAGCGTACTGCACAAGGAAAACCTGGCGCGCGCGATGGTGACCGGCTTCAAGCAGGCCGCGGTCGGCACCCCCGTGGCGCAACCACAGATCACCGTCGCCGTGTTGCTGCTGCTGGCCATGGCAGGCTTTGGCGGCTGGTGGTTTTATTACGCAATTGACAAGCAGATCGACGACCAAGCCTGGCACGTCAAGCTCGAAAGCGGCATTGGCGAAGAACCCCACGTCAAATTTGTTGGCAAGCAACTGCCAGACGACAAACAGTGGCGCGATGAATGCGGGGCCTGCCATGCGGTCTTTTATCCGGCGCTGTTGCCGGCGCGGTCGTGGCAAAAAATGATGGCCGAACAAGGGCAACACTTCGGCACCGACCTCGGTTTTGACGCGGCCACCACCGCAGCCCTCCTGAAATTCATGGTCGACAACGCCGCAGAAAAGCACGCAGTAGAAGCCGCATTCAAAATCGAGCAATCGATCCCGAAAGATGCCACGCCACTGCGCATTACCGAAACGCCGTACTGGATCAACAAGCACCGTGAAATCGCCGCCTCTGACTGGGCCAACCCGCTGATCAAGAGCAAAAACAACTGCGCCGCCTGCCATAGTGATGCCGACGACGGCTGGTTTGAAGACGCGGCGATGCACATCCCGGCGGCACCAAAGCCGGCAGCAAGTTTGGCAACACCGGCCCAAGGCGCAGCGTCGCAATAGGGGCTTGGAACTGCGCTTGCGAGCCCGTGATCGTTCGGCGCTGCGGCACCCCGGCAAAGTGACGAAAGCTTGATGCAACTCCGTGGCAAGGCAAGCCAAGTGGCGATAATCCGGGCTTACCTTATTTTTTCGCCCTGCCATGACCACATCTTCCTTTGCCCCGCTGCAAAACGACACTTTCCTGCGCGCCTGCCTGCGCCAAGCCACCGACTACACCCCGATCTGGATGATGCGCCAGGCCGGTCGCTTTTTGCCCGAATATCGGGCCACCCGCGCCAAGGCGGGCAGCTTCATGGGCCTGGCCACCAACGTCGACTACGCCACCGAAGTCACGATCCAGCCCACTGAGCGTTTTCCGATTGATGCGGCCATTTTGTTCAGCGACATCCTGACGGTGCCCGATGCCATGGGCCTGGGTCTGTCGTTTGCCGAGGGCGAAGGCCCCAAATTCGCCACCGCCGTGCGCGACGAGGCTACGGTCGCCCAACTGGCGGTACCCGACATGGCCAAGCTACGCTACGTGTTTGACGCCGTCACCTCGATCCGCAAAGCGCTCAACGGCCGGGTACCGTTGATTGGTTTTAGCGGCAGCCCCTGGACGCTGGCGTGCTACATGGTCGAAGGCGGCAGCTCCGACGAATACCGACTGGTCAAGACCATGCTCTACAGCCGCCCCGACCTGCTGCACCGCATTTTGCAAATCAATGCCGACGCCGTGGCGCAGTACCTCAACACGCAAATTGAAGCCGGTGCGCAGGCAGTGATGGTGTTTGACAGCTGGGGTGGCGTGCTGGCCGACGGCGCGTTCCAGGAATTCAGCCTCGCTTACAGCCGCCAGGTGCTCAAGCAATTGCACAAAACCTGGAACGGCGCCACCATTCCCAGCATCCTGTTTACCAAAGGCGGTGGTCTGTGGCTTGACGAGATGGAAGCGCTGGACTGCAACGTGCTGGGCGTGGACTGGACGGTCAACCTGGCCAAAGCGCGCGCCATTGTCGGTGGCAGCAAGGCCTTGCAAGGCAACCTCGACCCGAACGTGCTGTTTGCCCCCCCGGCAAGTATCGAGGCCGAAGTCGTCAAGACGCTCAACGCCTTTGGTACACCGTACTCCGGCACAGGCACCGGTCCGACGCACATCTTCAACCTGGGCCACGGTATCAGCCAGCACACCCCGGTCGAACACGTCGCGGCGCTGGTCGAAGCGGTACACACCCATTCGCGCGCGATGCGCGGCGCGTGCTGATCAACACAACAGTGGTCTAACACTTTTTTTGCCTTTTTTGCAAGTCAAAAGACAAATCTTTTTGTTACTTATGCACAAAAATGGGGTGATGGTGAATTGCACCGGCCTCATTGCCAAACAGTAGCTATCAAACCCGTAGCGATTGCAACTTGTTGATTTTTAATATCTTTTATATTTGCATCAAATTTAGGCAATGTAACGAAAGCCTTGATTTACAAGGCTTGGCGCGATCTATCGACGAGCTATCAACAAAGTTATCCACAGCAACGTTGGACGACTTGCAAAAACCAAAAAAATCAATAACTTAACGCTCGTTTCACAAGTTGACTTGAACTAAGCTCGGCAACTTGCATCCCGCATGACTACTCCGATTTCGGTCCTGGTTCACACGCCCATGTACAGCCAGGTGGCCAGCGCACTGACCTATTTGAGCGACGAACCCCTGGCGCCCGGTACGTTGGTACGCGTGCCCTTGGGACAACGCGAGCTGCTGGGCGTGGTCTGGGACGAGGTCACTGAATCAGCAACGCCCCCCCGCACTGCGCCTTTTGACCCGGCCAAGCTGCGCCCGATTGCCGAGGCGCTCCAGGCCCTGCCAGCGCTGTCGGCGTCCTGGCGCGCCCTGATCAACTTTGCTGCCAATTACTACCAACGCGGTGCCGGCGAAGTGGCGCTGGCCGCCCTGCCACCGCAATTGCGCGACCTGAGTGGCCTGCAACTCGCCAAGCGACTCAAAAAGCCAGCTCCGCCCGAAAATACCTCTTTGCCAAAGTCTCTGGTTACGCCTGATTTAATAGCACTTACCGCAGAACAGGCAAGGGCTATCAATCAGTTTCATGCCCATCCCGGGCCATTCCTGTTGTTTGGTGCCACCGGCAGCGGCAAGACCGAGGTCTACATGCGCTGCACCGCCGACACACTGGCGGCGTCACCCGACGCGCAAGCGCTGATCATGGTGCCCGAGATCAACCTGACGCCGCAACTGGAGGAACGCTTCAAGGCACATTTTTGCCCGCGCTACGGCGACGCATCGGTGGTGTCGTTGCACAGTGGCATGACACCCGCGCAGCGCCTCAAAAGCTGGTTGGCAGCGCACAGCGGCGCGGCGCGCATTGTGCTGGGCACGCGCATGGCGGTGTTTGCGTCGCTGCCGCACCTAAAGCTCATCGCCGTCGACGAAGAACACGACCCCAGCTACAAAAGCCACGAAGGCGCGCGTTACTCAGCGCGCGACCTGGCGGTTTACCGCGGTCGGCTCGATGGCGCCAAGGTGTTGCTGGGCTCGGCCACGCCGTCGCTGGAGAGCTGGCACCACAGCCGGGCCGCCGCGGAGGGCGGGCGCTACTTGCGGCTGGAGATGCCCAGCCGGGTAGGGGTCAACGCGGCGCTGCCGCTGGTGCGCCGCGTTGACATGAACCACCAGCCCAAGGGCTGCGTCATTTCACCCCCACTGCTGGCGGCGATTGCCCAGCGCATTGCGGCGGGCGAGCAAAGCATGGTGTTTCTGAACCGCCGCGGCTACGCGCCGGTGCTCACCTGCAACGACTGCGACTGGAAAAGCACCTGTCCGCATTGCAGCGCCTACCGCGTCTTTCACAAGATCGACCGCACGCTGCGCTGCCACCACTGCGGTTTTGCCGAACCAGTGCCGCGCGCCTGCCCCGACTGTGGCAACGTCGACATCACCGGCCTGGGCCGTGGCACCGAACGGCTCGAGGAACAACTGACCCTGCTGCTGACCGGCATCACCCGCTCCGACGGCAGCGCCGTGCGCATTGCCCGCATTGACGCCGATACCACCCGCCTGAAGGGCGCACTGGCATCGCAACTGGCACAGGTGCACGCGGGCGACGTCGACGTGCTGGTGGGCACCCAAATGATTGCCAAAGGGCACGACTTTCGCCGTATCACGCTGGTGGCAGCCATCAACCCCGACGGTGCGCTGTTTTCCAGCGATTTCCGCGCCCCCGAGCGACTCTTTGGCCTGCTGATGCAGGCGGCAGGCCGGGCCGGGCGCGACGCCAGCAACACCAGCCGCAGCGAGATGTGGGTCCAGACCTTTCACCCGACGCACCCGCTGTTTGAAGCACTCAAGCGCAATGACTACCCGGCCTTTGCGCAATCGCAACTGGTCGAGCGCGAGCAGGCCGCCATGCCTCCGTTCAGTTTTCAGGCGCTGGTGCGCGCCGAAGCGCGCACGCAGGAGACGGCGCAGGCGTTTTTGAATTTGGCCAGTCAAGCCAGTGTGGATTTGCCGGACGCCGCGCAACTGCTGCCGCACATCACGCTCTACCCGGCGGTGCCGATGAGCATCCAGCGTGTGGCCAACGTGGAACGCGCGCAAATGCTGATCGAGAGCGCGTCGCGGACGGCGCTGCAACGTTTTTTAAGCGCCTGGCAAGCCACGCTGCAAAGCCAGCGAGCCCGGCCTGAATGCAAAGGCCTGCTGCGCTGGGCGGTCGATGTCGATCCGCTGCTGATTTAACCTGGTTGGGGGTCAGTCGGCCTTGGTGGCGATGACCACCTGAAAATTGCCAAAGAACACCACATGGCGTTCGCAGGTGATGCCGGGCATGGCCTCGAGCATATCGACCGGGTCGTGCGTGTTCCACAGCGCCAGTCCGTAGGGCTCAAACACCTTGAAATACGTCCAGCTCAGGGCGCGCAGCACCCAGGGGCGCGGTTTGTGGAACTCGCCCAAAAACAGTTTGCCACCGGGTTGCAGCACCCGGACGGCTTCTCTCAAAGCTTCGCCTTTGAGGTGGTGCGGCAGTTCGTGCAGCAAGAAGAACATGATGTTGGCGCTGACCGAGGCATCGGGCTGCTTCATGCCAATGGCGTTGTCTTGCACATAAACCATCTTGTCGGCATAGTCGCCCAGCTTTCGCTTGGAATGATCCAACTCGTTCTGAATGATGTCGGCCACCACCACCTGGGTCGCACCGGAATCCAGCGCAGCCTTGACCACCCGCGGCATCACGTTGCCAAAGGCGCAAGAGGTAATCAGCGCCTGCTTGCCGCGCAAGTCCATGTGGTTGATGCCATGCGTGATGAGCGACACCAGGCGGCTGTACTGAAACAACAAAATGGCGGCGATGATCGGCTGGTAATCCACCAAACGGATCAGACGCATGTTGGAATAAATGGGGTAAACATGCGCCGCCTCGTGCTGCAAGCGGCCCATGGCGCCGCGCATCAGCAGCGCACCGCGCGTCATGGTGAAGAAAAACAGGGCGGTGCCGGCAAGCACCACAACCAGCGCAGCCATGCTGTAAGTTAACCAGGTAGCCATTTCTGTCCTTTGCTCGCAATAGTGTCAATGAGAAGCTTTACTCTTTGAAAGAGCCGCTATTAGATCGTTGTCACGCAATTGAAACTTGAGCTATATCAGGTTTTGGCCAGAAAACCGGGGCGCAACTTGCGCTGGAGGGAATCAATCTGGTTGAACCCGGCGCGGCGACCGGGTGACACGTAGCAAAGCGCATCGTCAGACTGATTCATCAAAAATCTCACGGTCAAGGCCAGCGCAAAATAAGTTAAACCAACAAGGCTACGGCCACCGAAAACGTGACAAACGCCGCCGCGGTCGAGACGAGGATGATGCGCGCCACGCGCCCGTTGTCGGCGCCGAAGCGCTCGGCCAACAGCGACACATTGCTGGCGCTGGGCAGCGCCGCTACCAAGACGATGACCACCAGAGCAAAGCGCCCCAGCGGCAGCCCCAGCCGGATCAGCCCGGCACCGATCAACAACACCAGCAGCGGGTGCAAAAAGAGTTTCAGCAAAGCCACGGGCAAATAGTCGGCCAGTCGCGGTGCCGGCGTGTGCCCGGCCGTGGCCAGCATTTGCGAGCGCGCCAGCACGGCGCCAATGGTGAACAAGGCCACCGGCGAGGCGGCGTCAGCCAACATGCCCACCACTTTTCCCGCTGGCCCGGGCAGCTCCAGCCCCAACACCGACACCAGCGCGCCCAGCAAAATCGACCACGGCATGGGGTTCGTCAACACACCCTTGAGCGCGCTTTTCAAGGCCTTGGCGGCACCGTGCTCGTCGGCGCCATCGAGCCGTGACAACGCAATACAAAGGGAACTGATGATGATCATATCGATCACCATCGTCAAAATGGTCGGCCCGGCTGCTTGTGCACCCAGCAGCGCCACCAGCAGGGGCACGCCCATGAAACCCGAGTTGGGAAACGCCGCCACCAGCGCGCCAAACGCCGCGTCGTTCCAGCCGATGCGCGGGTTCAGACTGGTGGCCACGGTAAAACCGACCATGATCAACCCGGCGGCAAGCCAGGTCAGCGCCACCGACACGTCGAGCAACTGTTCAATTGGCGTCGTTGCGCCAAAACGGTAGAGCATGCACGGCAGGGCAAAAAACAGCACAAAACCGTTGAGCCCGGGAATCGCCTCCAGCGGCAACATGCGCCGCCGCGCGGCCAGGTAGCCGCACAGAACAAGCGCAAAAAAAGGGAAGGTGATGATGAAGATGTTGAGCACGCGCCGGATTGTCCCTGAATCGCCGCCGCTACTCGACGACTTTGACGAGCTGCCCGCGAGCCGGTGCACCACCCGCGTAGTAGCCGTTGAGCAAGCGCAACTGACGCTCGGCATTGGGCAAGGGCGAACTTCTGGCGAGCTGGGCAAAGCCGCCTGACGGAAACGCCACCGTCTTCAATAGCCACGGCCGGGCGGCTTCACGCTCGGCCGCGGTGATGGCGCGGAAACTCCCCTGCGCCTGCACCAAGGCGGTGTTGGCCGCTTTCAAAGCGGCTGCATTTTTCGCCACCCTCCGGAGCAAATAAATCTGGTTATTGGGGCCGGTTACCAGTGTCACATCGACACCTTGCGTTTGCCCTTGGGCATTGACACGGCTACCAACAAAACGCGTTGCACTCAGCCCATTGAGCACCAGGCGCTGACTGTTGCCCTGGCTGGGTTTGATCAGGTTTCGGATCACTGCATCATGGGCCTGCCCGGCCTGCTTCGGCGCCACCTGCACCAGCAACCCGGCATTCCCCGCCGCATTGACCAGCGCCAGTTGCTCAACGTCGTTCTGGATGGTCCAACCTGCAGGCGCAGTGAGCGCAATGCCCAGGGCCGGATGGTAAAAGTTCTGGCCGCGCGTCAGGCCCTGCTCTGCGCTGTCGTCAAACACCATACCGCGCACCACCTGCAAGTAGCGCTCACGCCCCTCGTCGACGTAATTACCGCGGTGCTGGTCGGCCAGCTGGGTAATTTGCTGCAAGCGCTGGTCGTTGCTGGGGTGCGAGGCCAGCCAGCTGTTACCGGTTGGCGCGGTACGGCCAGCGGCGCGGGCCTGGTCAGCGGCAAAGCGCTCCTGATCTTTCAAGGCACCAATCACCCGAACCATGTTGCGCGGGTTGTAGGCGCTGCGCGCCAGGTATTCGGCCCCCAGGGTGTCGGCTTGCAGTTCCTGGTCGCGCCCGTATGAGGCAATATAGCCCGCAGCAGCGGTCTGCGACACATCACTGGCCAACCGCCCGGCACCGCTGACACCCTGACTCTCCAGCACCACGCCCAGCACGGTAGCAGCCAGCACGCCCAGACCGGCATCCTGCTGCCGGGTAGCGCGCTGGGCACCGTGACGCGCGGTGACATGACCAATCTCGTGCCCCATGACACCAGCAAGCTCGGCCTCGGACTGCAAATAGGCCATGATGCCGCGGGTGACGTAGACGTAGCCGCCGGGCAGCGCAAAGGCGTTGATCTCCGGGCTATCAAGCACGGTGAAATGCCATTGCAACTGGTCACGGTGCGACAGTTTGGCCAACCGCTGGCCCAGGTTGTTGACGTAGGTTTGCACCCGGGCGTCTTTGACCACGCCGTATTCCTTCAGCACCTCCTGGTGCGCTTTGGCGCCTTCAGCAATTTCAGTCTGCTCGCTCATTACCGAGCGTTCAGCTTGGCCGGTGACCGGATTGACCACGGCGCTGCCACAACCGGCAAGCATGGCAGTTGACAACAAGGAAACAAGCAACAGGCGACGCATGACGATTCTCCAAAAAGTGCAATGCCGATAATCATCGCATGACTACCACTGAAAAAAATTCCTTCATCACCCTGCCCCTGAACCCGGCCACTTTGGACAATCTGGCGCAGCTGGGTTACCTGGCCATGACGCCGATCCAGGCGGCCAGCCTGCCTGCGGCCCTGGCAGGGAGAGATCTGATTGCCCAGGCGCAGACTGGCAGTGGCAAAACCGCCGCTTTTGGCCTGGCGCTGCTGGAACGGCTCAATCCGCGCCGCTTTGCCGTGCAGGCCCTCGTGCTGTGCCCGACGCGCGAGCTGGCGGACCAGGTGACAGTGGAAATTCGCCGACTGGCACGCGCGCTGGACAACATCAAGGTGGTGACGCTGTGCGGCGGTGTCACGCTGCGCGGCCAGCGAGCGTCGCTTGAAAACGGCGCGCACATCGTCGTTGGCACGCCCGGGCGGGTGATGGACCATCTGGCGCGAAGTTACCTGAGTCTGGACGCATTGAATACCCTGGTGCTTGACGAGGCCGACCGCATGCTCGACATGGGCTTTTTTGACGATATTGCCACCGTCACAAAACAGTGCCCACCCGAGCGGCAAACGCTGTTGTTTTCAGCCACCTACCCCGACGGCATCGACAAGCTGGCCAAACAGTTCATGCGCGCGCCCGAGCGCATCACCGTGGCTGTGCCCGCCACGAAAAGCCTGATTGAGCAGCGCTTCTATGAGGTGACCCGCCCGACGCGCTTCGAAGTGGTGGCCAAGCTGCTGAACCACTTCAGGCCGGTGAGTACGCTGGCGTTTTGCAACACCAAACAGCAGTGCAAGGCGCTGGTAACTTATTTGCAACAACAGGGTTTCAGCGCACTGGCCCTGTACGGCGAGCTGGAACAGCGCGAACGCGACCAGGTGCTGGCGCAGTTTGCCAACCGCAGCACATCCATCCTGGTGGCCACCGACGTGGCCTCACGCGGCATCGACATCAAGGAGCTGGAGGCGGTGATCAACGTCGACATCACCCCCGACCCCGAAGTGCACGTGCACCGCATCGGCCGCACCGGGCGCGCCGGCGAATCCGGCCTGGCGCTGAGCCTGGCCGCCCTGTACGAGATGGGTGCGGTCGGCAAGGTCGAGCAGTACCAGAACGCGCCTTCAGTCTGGCACAAGCTGGAAGAGCTCACGCCAAAAGGCTACGGGCCTTTGCTGCCACCGATGGTGACGCTGCAAATTCTGGGGGGTCGCAAGGAAAAAATCCGCCCTGGCGACGTGCTCGGCGCGCTCACTGCCGATCCAGGCTACACCCGCGAGCAAATTGGCAAGATCACGGTCACCGAGTTCACGACTTTTGTGGCGGTGCAGCGCGATATTGCGCAGGCGGCCATGCACAAGCTCAACGCCGGCAAGGTCAAGGGCAAAAGCGTCAAGGTGCGCTTGCTGTAAGCGCTGGTTTGTCAGGCATCTTCTGACACGCGATTGCGCCAAACGCTGACTTCAGGTTTTAAAGGGACAGGGATACAGTTCTTTTCAAACGATTGGAGCCCCGCATGAACACCAATATTGATGTAGTGAATCCCTTCAGCCTGATGATGGAGCCTGAACGCGTGCTCGACGCGATGGCGCACTCCAGCCAACTGCAGTCGCTGCGGCGGCACAAGCTGCACCCGCTGGACAAGCCGCTGATTCCCTACACGTCAGAGGCGCTGGCCAGCCGGGCCGCCTATGACGCGATGATCGATGCCCAGGCGCCGGACGCGCTGGATGACTACCTGCTCAATTAACAGCGATAATCAGCACCTTTTACCAACCTGCTGGAGCCCTGATCATGGCCAAAGAATTCCGTACCGAAGCCGAACGCAAAGCCACCCCCCGCCCTGTCGCGCCCAAAGGCGTGTGCTATACCGCACCGCACGGCCAAAAGCGCAGCCTGGAGCGCGGCGTTGCCACCAACAACAAGAAAAACCCGGGCAAGCGCTGTCATCAAGGCGGCTGAACGGTTGCAACAATCTACAAAAACGGCCCATGCGGGCCGTTTTTTAATGGTGATGCTGCAACCTGTCACATATTTCTTCTGTACTGCCCACCCACCTCAAACAAGGCGTTGGTGATCTGGCCCAGGCTGCACACACGCACCGCGTCCATCAGCACCTCGAACACGTTCTGGTTGTCGATCACCGCCTGCTTCAAGCGCGCCAGCATGGCTGGGGCTTCTTTAGCGTGTTTGGCATGGAAGTCGGCCAGGCGCTTGAGTTGACTTTGTTTTTCTTCCTCCTTTGAGCATCTCGTAGTGCATGGATTCGTCCTGAATCTTGCCGCGCTGGTAGCCGGTTTCCATGGCCCCCAGCACGCCGCCGCGCTCGGTGATGCGCTCGAATTCCAGCAACACTGCTTCTTCCACCAGTTCGGTCAGGTCTTCGATGATGAAGGCACCTTGTGACGGGTTTTCGTTCTTGGCCAGGCCCCATTCGCGGTTGATGATGAGTTGGATCGCCATGGCGCGGCGCACCGAGTCTTCGGTAGGGGTGGTGATGGCCTCGTCAAACGCGTTGGTGTGCAGGCTGTTGCAGTTGTCGTAGATGGCAATCAAGGCTTGCAGCGTGGTGCGGATGTCGTTGAACTGGATTTCTTGCGCGTGCAGGCTGCGGCCACTGGTCTGGATGTGGTATTTGAGCTTTTGGCTGCGCTCATTGGCACCGTATTTCTCCTTCATGGCCACGGCCCAGATGCGCCTTGCCACGCGGCCCATCACGGTGTATTCGGGGTCCATGCCGTTGCTGAAGAAGAAGCTCAAATTGGGCGCAAAGTCGTCAATGTGCATGCCGCGCGCCAGGTAGGCTTCGACAAAGGTGAAGCCGTTGGACAGCGTGAAGGCCAGTTGGCTGATCGGGTTGGCTCCGGCTTCGGCAATGTGGTAGCCGCTGATGGACACGCTGTAGAAGTTGCGCACGTTGTGGTGCACAAAGTAGCTGGCAATGTCGCCCATCACCTTCAGGCTGAATTCGGTGCTGAAGATGCAGGTGTTCTGGCCCTGGTCTTCTTTCAAAATATCCGCCTGCACCGTGCCGCGCACGTTGGCCAGCACCCATTCGCGGATTTTTTCAGCCTCGGTGTCGGTCGGGTCACGGCCATTATCAGCAGCAAATTTTTCCAGGTTCTGGTCAATGGCAGCGTTCATGAACATGGCCAGAATGCTCGGTGCGGGGCCGTTGATGGTCATGCTCACGCTGGTGGCCGGGTCGCACAGGTTGAAGCCGCCGTACAGCACTTTCAGGTCGTCAATGGTGGCGATGCTGACACCGCTGTTGCCGACCTTGCCGTAAATGTCCGGGCGCGGGTCGGGGTCGTTGCCGTAGAGCGTGACCGAGTCAAACGCGGTGGATAGGCGCTTGGCAGCCATGCCAGAGCTGAGCAGCTTGAAGCGTTTGTTGGTGCGAAACGGGTCGCCTTCGCCGGCGAACATGCGGGTGGGGTCTTCGCCCTCGCGCTTGAAGGCGAAGGTGCCGGCGGTGTAGGGGTAGCTGCCGGGCACGTTGTCTAACATCAGCCATTTCAGAATCTCGCCGTGGTCTTCATATTGCGGCAGGCAGACCTTGCGGATGGTGGTGCCGCTGAGCGACTTGGTGGTGAGCTGGGTGCAAAGCTCTTTGTCACGAATTTTCACCACGTACATGTCACCGGCATAGGCTTGTTGCATGGCGGGCCACTGCGCCAGCAGCTTGGCGGCCGCCGGGTCTTGCAGGCTGCGGCGTTCATCTGCCAGCTTGAGCACCGTGCCATAAGCACCGGGCTTGGCGCTGCCGTCCTTGCCCGGGTCAGCCGCCAGCAGCATGCGGGCGGATTCGGTGAGTTGCTGGATTTCACGCGCCAGTTGGGCCTGTTGGCGGGCACGGGCCTTGTAGCCGCGCACGGTGTCGCTGATCTCGGCCAGGTAGCGCGTGCGCGCGGCGGGCAGCACCGGGGTCTGGTTGGTGCTGTGGCGTACCGTCACCTGGGGCAGCGTGCCTTCGGTCACCTTCAGGCCCAGTTCCGCCAACCGGGGCTTTAACGCCTGGTACAGCGCGGTGACCCCATCGTCGTTAAAGCGCGCGGCCATGGTGCCAAACACCGGCATCTGGTCTGCCGGGGTGGTGAAGGCTTCACGGTTGCGCTGCACCTGCTTGGCCACGTCACGCAGCGCGTCCACGGCACCTTTGCGGTCGAATTTGTTGATGACCACGAACTCGGCAAAGTCAAGCATGTCGATTTTTTCCAGCTGGCTGGCGGCACCAAACTCGGGCGTCATGACGTACATGGGCACGTCCACCAGCGGCACGATGGCCGCGTCACCTTGCCCGATGCCGGAGGTTTCCACAATGATCAGGTCAAAACCCGCCACCTTGCAGGCGGCCACCACGTCGGGCAGCGCGGCGCTGATCTCACTGCCAAAGTCGCGCGTGGCCAGGCTGCGCATGAAGACCCGGGCAGGAGCGCCGCTTTGCGGCGCGGGCAAATTGGGGTCAGAGCCGTTCCGCTGCGCGGCCGGATCTGACCCCAATTTGCCCTTGGAGAGCAGTGCAACAGGCGCAGCCGCAAGCGTGGGAGCCATGGACTTCCAGGGGTTGATGGCATTCATGCGAATGCGGTCACCCAAGAGCGCGCCACCGCTCTTGCGTCGGCTCGGGTCAATGCTGATCAGCGCCACGCGCAAACGGTCGTCCTGGTCCAGCCGCAAACGGCGAATCAGCTCGTCAGTGAGCGACGATTTGCCCGCGCCACCAGTGCCGGTGATGCCAATAACAGGTATCTTTTTTGTAGCTGCTTGCGCTTGTATATCAAGGGCTAGAGCCTTAAAAGACTTGGATAATTCACCTTTGCCAACGCCCGAAGCTGCCTCGTTCTCCAGCCCGGTGATGAGTTGCGCCAGGGCCCGCCAACTCATCTCGGTGTGGCCTTGAATGGCCTCGATGGTGGTGGGGGCGTAGCGCGTCAGGTCGTGGTCACAGCGTTTGACCATGTCGCCAATCATGCCGGCCAGACCCATGCGCTGGCCGTCTTCGGGGCTGTAGATGCGGGTCACACCATAGGCCTGCAACTCGGCAATTTCACTTGGCACAATCACGCCGCCACCGCCGCCAAACACCTGGATGTGCGCGCCGCCACGGCTCTTTAGCAAGTCCACCATGTACTTGAAATACTCCACATGCCCGCCCTGGTAGGAGCTGATGGCAATGCCCTGCGCGTCTTCCTGCAGGGCGGCGGTCACCACCTCGTCGACACTGCGGTTGTGGCCCAGGTGGATGACCTCGGCGCCCATGCTTTGCAGAATGCGGCGCATGATGTTGATGGCCGCATCGTGGCCGTCAAACAG
>PFKL01000048.1 GCA_002784245.1 Comamonadaceae bacterium CG_4_10_14_3_um_filter_60_75 | reverse complement strand
CTCTGGCACCCGTGCCGACAAGGTCTGCACCCAATCGTCGGGCAAATACGGCAAGTCGACAGGCTCATCAATGTCGTACAGGGGCGCAAAGACTTGCACCGACCAGCACAGCTGCCGCAAGCGATCCAGCGTGACGCGCGCCACGCTGGCAGTGCTCCAGGCGATCTCTGAAAACACGGTCGCATCAAACCGGCGCAGACCCAGCAGCACATAGCCGCCGTCGTGCGCAGGAATCAAACAAGCATCGTGCTGCGTCAGTGCGGCGGCGGCGCGGCGCAGATGGGCAGCGTCCAACGCCGGGCAGTCGGTACCCACCAGCAATACGGACTGCCCGGCGGCCAGCACTCGCTGGGCAGCGCGGGCCATGCGCTCGCCCAGATCACCCGTCCCTTGATCAGACCAGGACCCCGTGTGGCGCGCGCGCCAGGGGCCCCAGACTTTGTCCGTCGCGGCCGGGCTGACACACAGCTCAACCGCGCCCAGTTGCGCCGCCTTGGCCTGGGCCAAGGCGTGCACCAGCATGCGTTGCGCCAACGCCGCCGCGCCGTCGGCCCCCAACGCAGGGATCAGCCGGGTTTTGACTGCACCGGCGACTGGGGCCTTGGCAAAGATCAGCAGCCGGGGATTCATTGGTAGGCCTGCGCCAGTTGCTGGGCGCTGACACCACGCCAGTACTGCCAGCGCAAGCGCCACATCAACACAATGGTGCGCCAGACACCGCGGCTTTCCCAGCGCCGCCCAGAAGTGCGCACGCACGACTTCAGGCACACCGGCCAGTCGATGCGCCTTAAGCGAGCTGAAATTTCAATGTCTTCCATCAGCGGCTGATCAGGAAAACCACCCACCTGGGTAAACGCCTGGCGTGTCATGAACAGCGCCTGGTCACCGGTGGCAATGCCCGTGATGCGCGAGCGCAGGTTCATCAAAAGGCCGACCAGCCGCAAAACCGAATGTTGGCCGCTGATGCAGACATTGAAACGGCCCCAGAGCTGACCGGGTTGTGCCAACACACGTTGCACCTCTGCGCAGCCGTTTTCAGGCAAGGTGGTATCCGCATGCAGAAAAAGCAGGGCTTCGCCGCTGGCGTGCTGTGCGCCCACGTTCATCTGGCGCGCGCGCCCCCGCAAGGCGTGCAACACGGTCAAGCCCGCGTCTGCGGCCAAATGGTCACAGCCGTCGGTGCTGCCGCCATCGACCAAAATGACTTCGTGGCCCTGACGCTGCAAATGCTGCAACGCCGGCAACAGCGCATCCAGCTGGGCAGCTTCATTGCGCATCGGGACAATGATCGACAGCTTCATGAAATCAGACACCAGCCGGACAGTGGTTTAACCGCGCCGCCAGGCATGAAACCCCTCCAGCCAGGCCATCACTTTTTGCGGTGCGTGGGCGCGTTTCCATTCTCCGGCCACGTATTTGTTGGCCTCAGCCAGCGTCGGGTAGGTGTGGATGGTGCCCAGGATTTTGTTCAAGCCCAAGCCGTGCTTCATGGCCAGCACAAACTCGGCCAGCAAATCACCGGCGTGCTCGCCCACAATCGTCACGCCCAGAATGCGGTCTTTGCCGGGCACGGTCAGCACTTTCACGAAGCCGTGCGCGGTGCCGTCGGCAATGGCGCGGTCGAGGTCGTCAATGCCATATTTCGTCACCTCATAGGCGATGCCTTTTTCTTTGGCCTCCAACTCGTTCAAGCCCACGCGCGCCACCTCGGGCTCGATGAAGGTCGCCCAGGGAATCACCGAATAATCGGCCTTGAACGACTTAAAATCGCCAAACAGCGCGTTAACCGCCGCGTACCAGGCCTGATGCCCGGCTACGTGGGTGAATTGATAGGGGCCAGCCACATCACCAGCGGCATAAATGTTGGGGTAGAGCGTTTGCAAATAAGCGTTAGTGACCACCGTGCCACGCGTCTCGATACCCAACGCCTCCAGACCATAGCCCTCCAGCCGCGCCTCGCGCCCGACAGCGCAGAGCAATTGGTCAAACTCGATACGTTGCGTTTGACCCGCGTGTTCCACCACGATGAATTTGCGCGCGCCTTCGCGCTCGCAACGCACGGTCTTGTGGCCGGTCAACACCGTCATGCCGTCAGCCTCAAATGCGGTGCGCGCCAGCTCGGACACCTCGGCGTCCTCGCGTGGCATCAAACGCGGGTTGCGCCCAATCAGCGTCACATGGGAGCCGAGCCGTGCAAAAGCCTGCGCCAGCTCGCAGCCAATGGGGCCGCCGCCCAGCACCACCAGCCGCTGGGGCGGCACATCCAGTTTGGCAAAAGTTTCCCACACTGTGTCGCTGGTCACAAAGCCCACTTCATCGAGGCCGGCCAACGGCGGCACAAACGGTCGACCACCGGTGGCGATCACGATGGCGCGGGTGGTCAGGCGCTGCGTGCCACCGGCATTGAGCTTGATCTCCACCGTCCACGGGTCAACCACGGTAGCGTAGCCTTGCAGCACTTCCACGCCCAAGGCGGAATAGCGTTCCACACTGTCGTGCGGGGCCACGGCAGCAATCACCTGATGCACCCGCGCCATGACTTTGGCAAAGCTGAATGTGGGCGTGGTCGCCTCCAGGCCATAGTTTTCCGCATGGCGCATTTGCTGCGCGATGCGCGACGACTTGATGATCGCCTTGCTTGGCACGCAACCGTAGTTCAGGCAGTCGCCACCCATCTTGTGCGCCTCGACCAAAGTGACTTCGGCCTTGACAGCGGCGGCGATGTAGGACGTCACCAAGCCTGCCGCACCACCACCGATCACTACCAAGTTGCGATCAAAAGTTTTGGGACGTGACCACTTGGCGTAGACGCGGCGGCTTTGCATAAAGGCCAAGATTTTTTTTGTCACCAAGGGAAACACGCCAAGCAGAGCGAATGACATCAACACCCCCGGCGACACAATGCCCGACAAGCTGTTGATTTGCGCCAGTTGTGTGCCCGCATTCACGTACACCAGCGTCCCGGCCAACATGCCCAACTGGCTGACCCAGTAATAGCTCAGCGTGCGAATGGGGGTCAAACCCATCAGCAAATTGACCAGAAAGAACGGGAAAACAGGGATCAGCCGCAAAGTGAACAGGTAAAGTGCACCGTCTTTGGCGATACCCGCGTCGATGGCCTTGAGCCGGTCGCCAAAGCGCTGCTGCACCACGTCACGCAATACATAGCGCGATGCCAAAAAGGCCAGCGTGGCACCGATGCTCGACGCAAAGGACACAATCAAGGTGCCAACACCCAGACCAAACAGCGCGCCCGCTGCCAACGTCAGAATGGCTGCGCCTGGCAGCGACAAAGCCGCTGCCAGCACATAGACCACAAAAAACGCCAAACCCACTTTCAGTGGTGCCGCAGCGCGCAGCGCCTCAAATTGCCCCAGACTGGCTTTCATGCCCTGCAGGGTCAGATACTGGTTCAAATCCAGCGCGAAAAATCCAAAAATAAGAATGGCGGCGAGGCCAGGAATCAATAGTTTCTTCATCGGTGACCCATTGTCATTGGCTGGCAATAGGGCAACGAAGTATTGCCCTCTGTGTATAGTCGCTCAGTATGCTTCGATTCTTACATCAAGAGGTCAGAATTCACAAGAACAGCTTACGCCACCTTGTAGGCTGCAAATTTCTCATCCACCGTGGTTTGAAACGCCTGGTTGCTGTAATTGCTCAGCACCTTGACGGATGCCGCGAGCACGATGTAGAGCAAATCGCGTTCCTGATAACCCGCATCAAAAAAGGCCTGCACCACTGCGCGATCAGGTTGACCATGTTTCGCGACCATCTCGACCGCCATCGCGGCCAAGGCCGCCAGCTTGGCATCGGGAATGGGCATACGGGCGCGAATCGCCTGCAAGACATCTTTCGGAACGCCCGACATCTTGTCGGCGAGCATGCTGTGCGCTGCGGTGCAGTAATTGCAGCCGTTGTATTGGCTCACCGACAGAAACACCACCTCTTGTTCAGCCGGAGTGAAGCCTGACTCGCTGCGAAACAGGGCGTAGCCGTGCAGATAGGTACTGAGCATGGCCGGTGCGTTGGCCATGTTGGCGTACATGTTGGGGATGAAGCCCACCTGCTTGAGGGCGGTGTCGAGTACTTCTTTGGACTTGCCTTGTGCGCTGGCGTGAACCACTGGCTGTAACGATTGGATGATGGGGGTATTGGACATGAACTTTCTCCTGAAATAAGGCTAAGGACTTTGACGCGACCGGGTTTACCGTGAAGCTGGATCAATGCTACGTGGCACACCTTGGTATCAAGTCACCCGTCGTCTCTGAGTGATGACCCGGCGTTTCTTCTGATAGCGTGTGCGACAGGTAAACCGGATGACGGCGTTGCCAACATGGTTTCATTCGCGAACTTTTTTGTCACGTTTGCGCGGATCGATACGACTAAGTTTGTGACGGCACTGCATACCGCGGTGTCGCAAACCCGAAAGGAAGCATCGTGAAAACCATCCTCATCTCCACCCTCCTGGCTGCCACCTCGCTTGGCGCATCTGCGATGAACTACGGCATTGACGTGCACACAAATCGCGCTGCTGATTCAGGCTTGACTCGTGCCGCGGTTATCGCAGAACTGCAACGAGCCAAAGCAGCTGGCGAAGTCGCCATCACCGAATTTGAAATCCGGCAAGCTGAAAGCAAGCAACTCCAGTCTCCGTCAACGCTGACACGTGAACAAGTACAACAGGAAGTCGTCGCGCTGCGCGACCAAGGCCTTTTGAATATTCACGGAGACCATTGATGCAGGGATTGGCCAGGCCTGAATGGGCAGACCTGGCCCCACTTGCACACAACCTGTCGACTTCTCTTTCATCTTGTGTAAGAACCAGGCTGCTGCAACGACAAACGCACAGACCCAGGCTGCAAATCGGTTTGTTCAGCGCTGTTGATCCCTTGACCGTCAACCCCATGAGTCGCCTTATGCAAACCATTGAACAGTCTGTCTTACCCGCACCCCCCGCGACGTCAGAACAAAGCTGGCGACAGTTGCGCCAGCGCTTGTTGCGTCATGCCCGAATGATGGTATTTGAACCTGCACAGGCGGAAGACCTGGTACAGGAATCGCTGATCGCCGTTCTGGAAAAGCCAGACGCACATCGCGGCGATTCAACGCTTGTCACCTGGGGGATCGCCATACTCAAGCACAAAATTGCGGATTGGTATCGTTCGCCGCACCAACAGCGGCGCGTCTGGAACCAGACCGAAGAAGCCGAACCTGCCAATGAATCAAGCGATGATCTTTATGACGAGCAAGGCAGTTACAAGGAAGCAGTTCCATCCTGGCAACAGCCGGAAAAACACGAGGCCCAACGGCAAATGATGTCCGTGATGGAAACCTGCCTCAAACACCTCCCCGCGCAAACCCGACGCGTATTCATGATGCGCGAATGGCTGGGCTTTGAAACCACTGAAATTTGCGAACGTTTAAGTCTGAGCGCAGACAATTGCCGCATGGTTCTGCACCGCGCACGCATGGGGCTGCGCAGCTGTATGACTTCGCACGGCCATACCACCGGAATCATTCAATGAACATCTTGCATTCCTGCAAACGCGCAGCGGAGCTGCTGTCACAGTCCCTGGACGAACCCCTGGACGTGGTTGATAGCCTGCGCTTGCGCATGCACCTGAGTATGTGCGGAAATTGTCGTAACGTGGAAGAACAGCTTCACATGATTCATAAAGTGGGGGCGGGGATGGGCACACTTGACCTTTGTGACGAGCAACTTGCGCCACCTGTTGCGAACGGTAATCCAGCGAACTGAACGACCATTGAGGGTCGCTTCTGCTCA
>PFKL01000130.1 GCA_002784245.1 Comamonadaceae bacterium CG_4_10_14_3_um_filter_60_75 | reverse complement strand
TTTGGGCGTGCCGTTCAACATTGCCAGCTACGCGCTGCTCACGCACATGGTGGCGCAGCAGTGCGACCTGGAGGTGGGCGACTTCATCTGGACCGGTGGCGACTGCCACATCTACGCCAACCACGCCGAGCAGGTGGCGCTGCAGCTCAGTAGAGAGCCTTTTGCCTATCCAGACCTTGTCGTTAAAAGCAAGCCCGCTAGCATTTTTGATTACCAGCTGGAAGACTTTGAGGTACAAAACTACCAGTGCCATCCGGCCATCAAAGCCCCGGTGGCGGTGTGAGCGGCGCGCACATCAGCCGCCGCCAACTCTGGAGCCTGGTGGCTCTGACGTTGATGTGGGGCACCAACTGGCCGATGATGAAGTACAGCCTGCGCGAGCTCTCACCGCTGTACTTTCGCGCGCTGACCATGAGTTTTGGTGCGCTATGGCTGTTTGCCTTTTACCGCATGAAGGGCGTGCGCATGTGGCCGCAGGGCCGCGAGTGGCGCAGTGTCGCCACGCTGGGCTTGCCCAACGTGCTGGGTTGGCACACCATGGCGATTCTGGGCGTGAAAGAACTCGCCAGCGGACGCGCCGCTATTTTGGGCTTCACCATGCCGATCTGGACGGTGCTGTTGGGCGTGCTGCTGTTCAAAGAACAACTCACCCGGCGCGTCAGCTTTGCCGCTGCAGCAGTCGCATTGGCGATTGGTTTGCTCACTTTTAATGAGCTAACGGCGCTTTCTGGACGGCCGCTTGGCATTCTTTGGATGGAAGGTGCCGCCCTGAGCTGGGCCATTGGCACGCTGATGATGCGCCGCGCACACCTGACCATACCGATGGAAACACTCACTGTCTGGATGCTGATACTGGCCAGCGTCTGCCTGTGGGTGTTTGCCGCCGCGCTGGAGCCTTGGCCGACCTGGCAGTTCTCAACACCGATGTGGGGCAGCCTGGCCTACGGCGCACTGATCAACTACGGCTTTGCGCAGATCATCTGGTTTGGGCTGGCACGCCACCTGCCGCCGTCCACCAGTGCCATGAGCATCATGGCGGTCCCGCTGGTGGGGACAATCAGCGCCACCGCACTCATCGGCGAGCGCCCCACCTGGCAAGACTTTGCCGCCATGCTGTGCGTGATGGGGGCCATTGCCGCGGTCTTGCTGCCGCCGCGAAAGCGCGCCACAACCGCTATCACTTGATCATGCAACTGAACCTGATTTTTGCCCGCGCCCGCAACGGTGTCATCGGCGCCAACAACACCCTGCCCTGGCATCTGCCCGAAGACATGGCGCACTTCAAACGCCTCACCCTGGGCTGCCCGGTGATCATGGGGCGCAAAACCTGGGACTCGCTGCCACACAAATTCCGACCACTGCCCGGGCGGACGAACATCGTCGTGACGCGCCAAACCCACTGGCAGGCAGAGGGCGCGCAGGTGGCGCATTCCATCGAACAAGGCTGCGCCATGTGCCCGCCTGACAGCACCGCCTGGGTCATTGGCGGCGCCGAGGTCTATGCCCAGGCTTTGCCACTGGCCACTCAGGCCGTGGTGACAGAAATTGATGCGGTGTTTGAAGGCGATGCCTTTGCGCCTGTTTTTGGCCCGACATGGCATGAGGTGGCGAGAGAATCGCACACCGCCGGCAGCGGCTTGGCCTTCAGTTTTGTCACCTACCACCGGTTGCCGCCCGCTGAATTACCTCAATTTTAATAGCTGCTTGCGCTTTATTTATAAGGGCTAGAGCCCGATTTTATATATGAAACTTGCCACCTGGAACGTCAACTCCCTCACCGTGCGCCTGCCCCAGGTGCTGGACTGGCTGGCCGCCAATCCGGTCGATGTGCTGGCGCTGCAAGAACTGAAACTCACCGACGACAAATTCCCACACGCCGCCTTCGCCCAAGCCGGTTACAACGCGCAATGCTTTGGCCAGAAGACCTACAACGGCGTGGCGCTGATCTCGCGTGCGCCTGCCGCCGATGTGGTCAAAAACATCCCCGGTTTTGACGACGACATGGCGCGCGTGCTCAGCGCCACCTATCCACTGGGCGCGTCAGCGCAAACGCTGCTTGTGGTGGGCGCTTACTTCCCCAACGGCCAGGAGCCAGGCAGCGACAAGTTTGAGTACAAGATGGCCTGGCTTGACGGGCTTCGCGCCTGGCTGCGCAGCGAGCTGCAAACCCACCCGAATCTGGTGTTAATGGGCGACTTCAACATCACCTTTGACGATGCCGACACCTGGGACCCTGAGGGCATGCGTGACCAGATTCATTGCACCGACGAAGAACGCTACCACCTGCAAGCCTTGACCGCGCTGGGTCTGACAGACGCCCACCGCTTGTTTACCCAACCGCCCAAAAGCTATTCGTGGTGGGATTACCGTGACATGGCGTTCCGGCGCAACCACGGCATGCGCATCGACCACATCCTGATCAGCAACGCACTCAAGGCCCATGCCAGCGCTTGCTGGATTGACAAAACCCCGCGCAAGAATGAGCGCCCCAGCGACCACGCGCCGGTGGTGGTGGAACTGCTTGTCCAATGACACCCATGCTCGCCTTGAGGCTTGGTCCTTGGCGTTGACTGTAGTTCGGCGATTTGCTACATTAATAACCGCCGAGTCATTAAAAATCAACTGCACTTCATGCTGCCCATCGCCAACGCCCCCACCCGCCGCGCCCGTCGCAAGGATGCCCGTCCGGGCGAACTGCTGTCCGCGGCGCTGGACTTGTTCGTGGAAAAAGGTTTCAGCGCCACCCGGGTCGAAGAAGTCGCGCACCGCGCCGGCGTCTCCAAAGGCACGTTGTTTCTCTATTTCCCCAGCAAGGAAGACCTGTTCAAGGCGGTGGTGCGCGAACATTTGTCGGACCACCTCAGCCGCTGGAGCGACGAGATTGATCACTTTGAAGGCAGCTCACGCGACATGCTGCGCTACGCCTTGTTCAGTTGGTGGGAGCTGATCGGCTCAACCAAAGCGTCGGGCATCCCCAAACTGATGATGAGCGAGGCCGGCAACTTTCCCGAACTGGTCGCTTTTTATCGCCAGGAAGTCATTGAACCGGGCAACGCGCTGCTCGCGCGCATATTGCAGCGCGGCATGGCGCGCGGTGAATTCCACCCGATCGATCTGAAATACGGCGTCTTCCTGATCCTGGCACCGCTGCTTTTTCTGGTGTTGTGGAAACATTCTTTTGGCCCCTGTTGCGACCAACACACGCAAATTGACCCGGTCACTTATCTCGAGACACAACTTGAAATGCTGTTGCACGGCTTGAGCGCGCACTGATTTCACCCCTTTTTTCCTGGAGCACTGAACGACATGAAACCCTGGTTGAAATGGACACTTCTGGCACTGCTGGGGGCCTTGCTGCTGGCCGGTGGCCTGCGCACCCTGACCGCACGCAAAACGCAGCAAGCGGCGTTGCAGGCGCAACAAGCAGCACTGAAAACACAGGTCTCGATTAACCTGCAGCCGCAAGACCTGATCAAGGTGAAAGAGCGTACCTTGCCGCTGACGGTGGCGCTGGCAGGTCCGCTGCAGGCTGTGCGCACCGCTGTACTCAAGGCGCGTGTCAGCGGCGAGCTGCAAGGTTTGACCGTGCGCGAGGGCGACGCGGTCAAGGCGGGTCAGGTGCTCGGCCACATCGACCCCACCGAAGCGCAGGCGCGTCTGCGCCAGGCACGCCAGCAGGCGCAAGCGGCCAAGGCGCAGGTCGACATCGCCCAGCGCAACTACGACAACAACGCGGCACTGGTAACCCAAGGATTCATATCTTCGACCGCCCTTGTCTCGTCGCAAGCCAGCCTGGCCGCAGCGCAGGCCACGTTTGCGGCAGCGCAAGCCGGTGCAGACGTGGCCGCCAAGAGCATGGACGACACTTTGCTTCGCGCGCCCATCTCCGGCCAGGTGTCGCAGCGGCTGGCGCAACCCGGTGAGCGCGTTGGCGTGGATGCCCGCGTCCTTGAGATTGTCGATTTGAGCCAGTTGGAGCTGGCGGCGGCGTTGTCTGCTGCCGACGCCCTGCGGGTCCAGATTGGGCAAGCCGCCACGCTGCAGGTTGAAGGCAGTGCACAAACCGTGGCAGCACGGGTGGTACGCGTCAATCCCAGCACCGCAGCGGGCAGCCGGGCGGTCATGGTGTATTTGTCGGTCCAGCCCCAGGCGACATTACGTCATGGCCAGTATGCGCAAGGCGCGTTGACCGTCGGCTCACTCCAAACGACCGTTGTTCCACTGACCACCATCCGCACCGACCAGCCGCAAGCCTACGTGCAGGTGGTTCAAGACAACAAGGTAGAGCACGTGCAGGTTCAGCCCGGCGCGCGCAGTGAGGTGGCGGGCCAAACGCTGGTGGCAATCAGCGGGGTGAGCGCGGGCAGCACCGTCATTGCCGGCGCGGTCGGTGTGCTGCGCGAAGGCACCCAAGTCGTCCTGACCGCGCAAAAGTAAGGCGGTACTTTCATGTGGTTCACCCGTATCAGCCTGAACAACCCGGTCTTTGCCACCATGATGATGCTGGCACTGGTGGTGCTGGGTTTGTTTTCGATGCAGCGCCTGCAAGTCGACCAGTTTCCCAACATCGATTTCCCGGTGGTGGTGATCAG
>PFKL01000143.1:1576-4072 GCA_002784245.1 Comamonadaceae bacterium CG_4_10_14_3_um_filter_60_75 | reverse complement strand
TCTGGCCGCTGGTGCTGGCAGCAAGTGCCGGTGTCGGTTTTGCCATTGCCCAACGCGCCCACGCGCTCGGCATTCGCCCCTGGCGCAAGGGCTCGCCATGAGCTTCGCGTTCGACTTGCTGCTCGCCCTGTCGTTGCTGTGGAGCGCCTGGCACACATTGACTGTCACCCGGCTCGACCGCGCCATCGTGCTGTTCATCGCTTTTGGCCTGTTGATGGCGCTGGCCTGGGCGCGCTTGTCGGCCCCTGACATCGGCTTGGCGGAGGCGGCCATTGGTGCTGGCTTGACCGGTGCCCTGCTGCTCGATGCCTATGGGGCGCTGCACCGTCGGCAGGGGAAGTCATGAAGCGCATCGCGGTCGTCGCCGCCGCGTTGGTTTTCGTCACCGCGTTGATCGCTGCGATGCTGGAGTTGGGCGCGCCCGCCATCGATCTGCGCGCTCCGGTGGCGGCGCACCAGGCGCAGAGCGGCGTGAGCCATTCCGTCACCGCTGTGCTGCTCAACTACCGCAGCTACGACACGCTGCTCGAAATCGCCGTGCTGTTGCTGGCGCTGCTGGCCATCCTGGCGGTGGTGGGCGATGCGCCCGTTTCGCCACCGCGCGCGGCGCATCCGGTGCTACAAACTCTGGCGCGCCTGGCGACACCGTTGATGGTGGTGGTGGCCGTCTATCTGCTTTGGGCCGGCGCTTTTCGCCCGGGCGGCGCCTTTCAGGCCGGCGCGGTGCTAGCCGCTGCCGCCGTGCTGCTGCATCTGGTCGGCTTGGCGCCGGGCTGGAGCAGGCCCCGGCTGCGTTTGCGCCTGGGCCTGGTCGCCGGTTTTGTCGTGTTTCTGGTGATGGCCGCCGCCCTGCTGCCGCAAGGGGCGCTGCTGCAGTACCCGCGGGCCATGGCCGGCGGGCTGATCCTGCTGATTGAGGGCGGCCTGACGCTGTCGCTGGCGCTGATCCTGGCCGGGCTGTTCCTCTTTCTCTCGCGCGACGAGGCCGCATCATGACCAGCGGACTGCTGTTTGCGCTCGCCGGTGCCGCGCTGTTTGCCATGGGCATGGTCGGCGTGGTGCTGATCAATCAGCTGCTGCGCCGCATCCTGGCCTTCAACCTCATGGGCAGCGGTGCCTTCTTGGTGCTGGTGGGGCTGGCCCAGCGCAGCGGCGGGCCCGACCCGGTGCCGCAGGCGATGGTGCTGACCGGCATCGTCGTGGCCGTGGCGGCCACGGCGCTGGCGCTGGCACTCACTCGCAAGCTCTACACCCTGACCGGGCGGCTCGAACTGCCGATGGATGCCGATGGGTAGCGTGTCGATCGATCCTCTGGTGTGGCTGATCCTGCTGCCGCTGGCCTGGGCCATCTTGGCTTTTGTGCTCGGCCCGGGGCGGGGCGCCTGGCTGGCGATGGGTGGCCTCGGGATGCAACTGTGGCTGGCGTTCGACCTGGCGAAACAAGTCGGTGCGGGTGGGATGGCGGTCGGTCACGCCGTCGGTGGCTGGGGTGCGCCGCTGGGCATTGACTTGGCCGCCGACGGCCTTTCCGCTGCGATGCTGGTACTGACCCAAATCATCGCGCTGCCGCTGGCGGTCTATGCCCGTGCCTACTTCAAGGCAGACGACCCGGCTGGCCACTACTTCTGGCCACTGGTGGGTTTCCTGATCGCCGGCCTGAATGCGCTGTTTCTTTCGGCTGACCTGTTCAATATCTACGTCACGCTCGAACTCGTCGGCCTGGCAGCGGTTGGCCTGGTGGCGGCGGGCGGGCGCGCGCAGCAACTGGCCGCCGCTTTGCGCTACCTCTTTGCCACGCTGGTCGGCTCGGGGGCCTATCTGCTGGGTGTCGCGCTGGTCTACGGTGCCTACGGCACGGTGTCGATCAGCTCCCTGCAGCCGCTGGTCACGGCCGATGCGCCACGCCTGGTCTGGATCGCTGGCGGCTTGATGCTGCTCGGCCTGATGCTCAAGACAGCGCTGTTTCCCTTTCACTTCTGGCTGCCGCCCGCCCATGGCAGTGCGCCTGCGCCGGTCTCGGCGCTGCTCTCGGCGCTGGTGGTGAAGGCCTCGTTCTATCTGATCCTGCGGCTGTGGCTGGGGCCGCTGCAAGACTTTTTACCCGCCTTCGCCTGGCTGGCGGCGCTGCTGGGCGCTGGGGCGATTTTCTGGGGTTCCTGGCGTGCCATCCGGGCCGACAAGCTCAAACAATTGATCGCCTATTCGACCGTGGCGCAACTGGGTTATTTGTTCCTGATTTTCCCGCTGCTGGCACATCCCGGCGCCTTGAAGGCCGGTGTGATGCAGGTTTTTGCCCACGGCCTGGCGAAAGCCGGCATGTTCGCCGCAGCCGGCGTGTTGATCAAGGCCACCGGACAGGACACGGTGGCCGGGCTGGCCGGTGCAGTGGATCGTCTGCCGGTGACGATGTTCGCCTTTGGCCTGGCTGGCATGACGCTGATGGGGCTGCCGCCCTCGGCAGGTTTTCTCGCCAAGTGGCAGATCATCGAGGCGGCG
>PFKL01000143.1:0-1570 GCA_002784245.1 Comamonadaceae bacterium CG_4_10_14_3_um_filter_60_75 | reverse complement strand
GGCCTTTCTGCTGTCACCGGCGGATAGCGCCATCTTGCCGGTGCCGCGCACGCTGGCGTGGACAGCCTTCGTTTTGGCGGCCGCCAGTGTCTTGCTCGGCCTGCGCGGCGTCGAATTAATGCAGTTGCTGGAGCCAAGCCCATGACGGCCAACGAGTGGCTGCCGCTGGCGGTGCTGGCCTCCTCGCTGTTGCCCGGTCTGGTCATCTTTGCGCTGCCCGAAGGCGCAATTCGTGTTCGGACGACGCTGAATCTGCTCGGCGCCATCACCAAGCTGGGGCTGGTTTTCTTGCTGCTGTCAGGCGTTGTCGCCGGGCAAACCTATGGCGTGCGCTTTGAAGTGCTGCCCGGTCTGGACCTGGCCTTCAAGGCCGATGCACTCGGGCTGCTGTTCATCAGCCTGTCAGCCGTGCTCTGGCTGCTGACCACGCTCTATGCCATCGGCTACCTCGAAGGCGCGCCGCACCGCAGCCGTTTCTTTGGTTTTTTCAGCCTGTGCGTCACCGCCACCATGGGCATTGCCATGGCGGCCAACCTGTTCACCTTCTTCATTTTCTATGAGCTGCTGACGCTCTCGACCTTTCCCCTGGTCGTCCACCGTGGCACCGACAAGGCGATGCAGGGCGGCACGGTCTACCTGGCCTACACGCTGGTTGGCGGCACGGCGCTGCTGACCGGTATTGTCTGGCTGCAGCACCTGGTGGGTCATACCGAATTTACCCCGGCGGGTATCGCCGCTGCGCTGGACGGTGAACATGCCGGATCGTTGAAGATCATCTTTTTGTTGCTGATTGCGGGGGTTGGTGTCAAGGCCGCCATCGTGCCGCTGCACGGCTGGCTGCCGCAAGCCATGGTCGCACCGGCCCCGGTGTCTGCCTTGCTGCACGCCGTCGCGGTGGTCAAGGCGGGTGCTTTTGGCATCGTGCGTATCGTCTATGAGGTGTATGGCATCGAGTTTGCGCAGTCGCTTAACCTGCTGCTGCCTCTGGCGGTCTTTGCTGCCATCACCATCGTCTGGGGCAGTTCGCGCGCGCTGTTCCAGGACGATCTGAAGAAACGACTCGCCTTCTCCACCGTCAGCCAGGTCTCCTATATCGCGCTGGGCGTGGCGCTGTTCGGGCCGATTGGCACCGTCGGCGGGCTGGTGCATCTGGTGCATCAGGGCATCATGAAAATCACGCTGTTCTTCTGCGCCGGCAATTACGCAGAAACGCTGGGCATCCACAAGGTGAGCGAGATGGATGGTGCCGGGCGGCGCATGCCACTGACGACGCTGGCTTTCTCGATCGGCGCGCTGGGCATGATGGGGGCGCCGCTGACGGCCGGTGCGGTCAGCAAAGCCTGGTTGATGGATGGTGCAGCGGCAGCTGGCATGGACTGGGCCATCTGGGTGCTGTGGACGTCGAGTCTGCTCAATGCTGCCTACTTCTTGCCCATTCTCTGGCGCGCATGGGTTCGGCCCCTGCCTGCGGGTTGGCCGCAAGAACACATCGCCCGGCGTGGTTGGCGCGAGACGACCCTGCTGCTGTTGCTACCGCCTTTGGTCACGGCGACGGCAACGCTGGCTGCCG
>PFKL01000039.1 GCA_002784245.1 Comamonadaceae bacterium CG_4_10_14_3_um_filter_60_75 | reverse complement strand
ATCGGCGCTGCTGCGCGGCGCCCAGCACGTGCTCAACCTGATCGCCCCCTACCTCGAACCCGGCCAACGCGCCCATCTGATTAAACTGGCGGATGCCTACAATAGAGCTTAGTCACGCACAAAAGGTTAGAGGAGATCGCCATGGCCAAATGGGCCGCATTCCCGTACGCGGGTGATTACAACTTTGACGCGGCCAGCGTCAAAAAGAACTGGGCCCGCCTGCACAGCGGTGACCTGGAGCCGCTGCCCAGTCAAACTGATTTGCTGCAGGCTTGGGCGCATTTTCACAACGGCGAATTTCAAAAAGCATCGACCTTGGGCCTGAGCCTGGGCACGGTGGGTCTGAACGTCGCCAACAAAGCCGTCTGCATCTACGCGTCCTATCTGGAAAAGCACGAAGCGCGCCGCTTGGCGCTATTCCAGGAAGTGGCCGACCGCGCCGAGCAGCAAATCGAACAAGACCCAGCCAACTTCAACGCCCGCTACCTGCGCGCCTATGCATTGGCGCGCTACAGCCAGGGCATCAGCGTGGCCAAGGCGCTGGCGCAAGGCCTGGGTACAAAAATCAAGACCGACCTGGAAGGCGTGATCCGCCAGCAACCCAACCACTTGAACGCGCACATCGCACTGGGCAGTTTTCACGCCGAGGTGATCGACAAGGTCGGCTCGCTGATCGGCGCCATGGCCTACGGTGCAAACAAAGACACCGGGCTGCATTTGTTTACCGAGGCGGTCAAGCTCAACATGCACTCAGCTTTCTGCATGGTCGAATACGCCAACGCCATGCTGATGCTCGGCGGTGAAGAAATGATGAAAGAGGCAAACCGCATGTTCGAGTTGGCCGCGCGCGCCAAACCCATGGATGCCGCCGAACGGCTTGAGGTCGAAATGGCCAAAGCCGAGCTCAGAGGCTGAGCCCTGCGCCCAACTGTTCGCCCGGCTATTCGCCCCAGGGCAACATTAGCGTCAAGAGCTTGAGCTTTTCAAACTCTGGCGCAAACTGGTCAATGATCGCCTGCGGGTCGGGGCACAAGGTGCTGTCGCTGATGATGCCAAACTGCACCCCGCCACCGTAGCTCAGGATCGACACCCCTAGGCCCACCGTGCCCGACTGCGGCACCCAAAACAGCGTCTGCTCCAGCGTGCCACCACAAAACTGCAGCTTCTCGCGGGGGCCGGGCACGTTGGTCATCACCGCCGTGGTCTTTTTGGCAAACAGGTTGAGCATGGCGTCCTGCACCGGCTTGACCAGCACCCCCGCCACCGCCAGCAGGGCAAACGCCAGCAAGGGCTGCATGCTGCCTTTAAGCTCGCTCATGCGCCGGCGCACCTCAAAGACGCGCGCCATCGGGTTATCCATGCCCACCGGCAGCACCACCGGCGCCAGGCCAAACTTGTTGCCCAGCTTGTACGCCTGTTCCATTGGCCGCAGGTTGACTGGCACCATCGCACGGATCTCTTTGCCCAGCACCGAATCACCCTTGCGCTGCAAATACTGGCCAATGGCGCCGGCCACACAGGCCAGCAGCACATCGTTGATCGAACAATGCAGCGCCTTGCCGATGGCGCGCACCTCGTCCAGTGGCAGTGGCTCGCACCAGGCCACCCGCTTGGTCTGGCCGGGTGTGCCTTTCAGGCGCGTGGGCGAGTCGTCGGCCATCAGCGCCAGCGCGGCGCCATCGCGCACCACCTGGTAGGCCATGCGCGCGGCCTCGGTGGAACTGACCTTGCCTTTGCCCAGGCCCTCGGTGAACCATTTTTCAAGCACATGGCGTGGGTCGCTCATGGCGCCAAACGCCTGCGCCGCACCCGCACCGGCAGCGCCCAGCGCCTTGACCGTCGCCACAGTGAGGGGCTCGATCAGTGTGTGTTGCATCCACTCTTCGGCAGCCTCCCAACCCTGCGCTGGCGGTGGCTTGACGCGGCGCTTGGGCGGCTCGGCGCCACCGTCAACGATGGACTGAATGACAGAAATCAGCGCCAGTCCGTCGGCGATGCAGTGATGGATGCGGATCAGCAGCGCCGAGCCGCCGTCGTAGTGCTCCACCAGCCGGAACTCCCACAGAGGATGGCGCTGATCCAGCGGCTGCATGGCCAGTTCACCCAGGCGTGCCTGCAGCGCCTGCTGCGGCTGGCGGCGTGCGCTGGCCTCAAGTTTTTCGCGCAATACATGGTGGCGAATGTCAAATTCGGTGTCAGTAATCCAGCTCGCGCCGGTAGCGTCCACCTGCACGCGTTGGGTGAATCGCGGGTACTTGAGCAACCGCTCGGCAATACGCTCGCTCACTGCACGGTAGCTGATGGCCGGTTTGATGACCCAAACGCCCATGATCATCATCAGGTTGCTGGGGCAATCCATGCGCAGCCAGGCGGTGTCAACCTTGCTCATGCGTTCAATAACAAAGGGGAAAGTGAGGCGGGCGGACATGGCGAATGTGGTTTTGGGAACGGACTCTATTTTGTCGACAAAACGCCCCTTAAGATAGCCCCGAACAAACCCGACTCACCTCTTCCCGGAGCCACCACCATGTCAGACCTAAAAACCCGTTTTGAAGCCGCTGTTGCCAACTCCAAAAACCTGAGCGAACGCCCCGACAACATGACACTGCTGAAACTCTACGCCTTGTACAAACAGGGCAGCGTGGGCGACAACGCCGAGAAAAAACCTGGCTTCACCGACATGGTTGGCCGCGCCAAGTGGGACGCCTGGAACGCGCTCAAAGGCACCTCCAACAACGACGCCATGCAGCAGTACATCGACCTGATCGAGTCGCTGAGCTGATCAAACTGCCTTTTTATGCGCCCGCTTTTTCGCGGGCGCGGCCAGCAGGCTATCAAGATTTTTGACGATCTCGGCCTCGATGGTGTGCTTGAACGCGCCGACCAGAAAACCCAGCTGCGCCTGCAAGTCAAATAACGTGGCGCTCACCAATAACGTCCCCTTGACCCCAGCGCGAGAAAAACTGACTTCGTCGGCCTCGTCGCCCTCTTCATAAACGCAGTCCATGCCAAACTCGGACTCGGCCTGCTCGGCCCATTTGAAAGCGATTTTGCGGGCTTTGGCCAGCCCCAGGGCGTGGTCGCGGAGGATGTGAAGTTCTGCCATAAAAAATTTGGTCAAAGGGGTGGATTGCAAAGAACGGGCCCGTTGCACAACGCCAGCAGGTTTCGCTTGCGCTCAGGCGCGGGTTGCCGTGCGAGTTGCCCGACTGCATCATAAAACCTGCGCCAGTCGCGCCCTTGTTGATCAAACAGGGCTTCAAAAGCCGGCACCCATTCGTCGTACGCCGCTTGTGCCGCAAACGCCGCGTTGTTGGCCTCTGCCACCCAAGCGTCATAGCCGCTGTAGCCATCCCAACTGTCCTTGAGCGTCGCGTAGTCCGCGCGGAAGTCTGCCATCACTTTTTTTTTCATAGCTACTTGCACTTTATTTATAAGGGCTAGAGGCTTATTTTCCTTATAAACCCGGATCAGACTGGCACGCGTGCTACGGGTCAGGGCGCGGAACTGCCTGCGCCGCTGGTCAAAGACACCAAAGGCCTGGCGCGCCTGCGGCGTGGCCTGGCGCGCCAGCCACAGCGCACCGCCCAGGCGTTCTACCGCAGTGGCAAACGATTCGTTGAACGCGGTGTCGTCGCTGGCGTATACCACTTGATGCGCCAGCTCGTGAAACATCAGCCGCGCCAGTTCACCGTCAGGGTAATTCACAAAGGTATTGAGCATGGGGTCGCCGCCGAGCCAGTTGCTCCAGCCCAGCGTCGAGTACGCGGGCACGCCATACACGCTGACCTCCAGACCTTGAGCGCGCAAAGTAGCAGCCAGTGCAAGCGCCTGCGTCTTGTCAAAGTAGCCGCGGTAGCCCACACACCCCGCCACCGGGAAACACCAGGTCTTGAGCGTGAGCGAATCCGCCGGCGCGGCCACCACGTTCCACACCGCGTAGCGGCGCTGCAGGTCGGCGTAGCGGGTGTAGCTGACGTTGTCAGGCAGGTGCAGGTCGGTCGCGGCAAAGTGACGAATCGACTGCACCAGAGTCAAGCGCTGGCGCAGCGCATCGCTTGCATCCGGCCGCTGCAGCCAGTCGTCGATAGGCCGCGCGGCCGACATCAGCGCCCAATGTCCGCGCACCGATTGGGCGTAGTACGGCGCATCAGCGCAACCACCCAGCAGCGCGGCCAGCACCAGCCACGCCAACCAGCGCAACAGAGGTGTAGCATGAAGCGTCGTCGCCCGCTTGCGACCCAACCTTTCCCAGAAAGCGATGTTCATGCTGTACAAATTCAAATCCAAAGTAACTGGCGACGTGATTATGTTGCAGCCCAACGGCGAGCGTTTGCTGGAAATCATCGGCAAACGCAACGCCTCAGAGCCCGCTGCAAAGGGCATTTTGCTGCCCGGGCAGATGGCACAGGCGCTGGCCGCCATCGATGATGCCCTTGCTCAGGAAGAAGCGCAGCGACGTGAAGCCGTGACACAGGCACAGAAAGAAAATTTGCCGCCGCCACGCTTGGAAGCCGTCACCCTGCGCCAGCGCGCGCTGCCGCTGATGGACATGATGCGCCAATGCGAAGCGGTCGACGAGCCGATTGTTTGGGGGGTTTGAGCAGGCAAACGCCAGCAGCCCTCACTGGTAGCTGCGCGCGTCCTCAATGACCTTGCCGTCGTTGGGCAGGCTACCCGGTAGCACCACTTCGACCTGGCCACGCAGCTTGGTGACTTCGCGGATGGCTTCGGTGACTTTTTGCGCCAGACTGTCCGGGCCGCTGCAAGCGGATTCGACCTTGAGCGTCATCGCGTCGTTGGCCATCTCGCCGGTGACAACCAACCGGGCTTTGGCAACTTCGGGAAAGCGTTTGACAATCTGGTCCACCTGTCCCGGGTGCACAAACATGCCACGAATCTTGGTGGTCTGGTCGGCGCGACCCATCCAGCCCTTGATGCGCACGTTGGTGCGGCCGGTGGGGCACGCACCCGGCAGCACGGCCGACAGGTCGCCGGTGCCGAAACGAATCAACGGGTAGGTGGGGTTGAGCGTGGTCACCACCACCTCGCCCACTTCGCCAGGAGCCACCGGGTCGCCGGTGCCCGGGCGCACGATCTCAAGCAGCACGCCTTCGTCAAGCACCAGCCCTTCACGTGCCGGGGTTTCATAAGCGATCAAGCCCAGGTCGGCGGTGGCGTAACACTGGTAGCCGGCCACGCCGCGCGCGGTAAACCAGTCGCGCAGGCTCGGCGGAAAAGCTTCGCCGCCAAACATCGCCTTGGTCACGCTGGGCAGGGCCACACCCATCTCGGCGGCTTTTTCCAGGATGATGCGCAAAAAACTCGGCGTGCCGATGTAGCCCGCGGGCTGGAGTTCGGCCATGGCCTGCACCTGCTGTTCGGTCTGGCCCGTGCCGCCCGGAAACACGGTGCAACCCAGCGCGTGCGCGCCGGTTTCCATCATCGAGCCAGCGGGCACAAAGTGGTAGCTGAAGCTGTTGTGAATCAGCTCACCCGGGCGAAAACCAGCCGCAAAAATCGCCCGCGCCATGCGCCAGTAGTCTTTGGCAGTGCCCTCAGGCTCGTAAATCGGGCCCGGACTGGCAAACACACGTGGCAGATCGGCGCCAAAGCTTTTTGCGCTGAAGCCCCCAAAAATATTGCCTGCCTTGCTACGACTTTTGAGTTGCAGCTCAAGTAGCTCATGCTTGCGGATCACTGGCAGCTGCGCCAGCGCCGTGCGACTGGTCACCTGCGCCGGATTCACGTCTTGCAGAATTTCTGCAAACGCCGGTGACGCCAGCTTGGCGTGCGCTACCTGCAGCGGCAGTGCCTTGAGTAGCGCGGCCTCGCGCTCAGTCGAACCCCGCATTTCCAACGCATCAAAAAATTCGCTCATAACCCCAATCTCCTCATTTGATTCAACGCTCAGACAGCAGAGCAACGTGAGTCCTCTTCGCCAGAAACACCGTGGAACCGGCTTTGCCGGGCCGCTGGCCTCAGCTCTGCTGGCTGGCACGTTAGGCGGACACGCATACCCATCCTGGGGGTGTTCTATGCCAGCCAGCGTTTGCGCCGCTTGTAGCTCTTGACATCCTTGAAACTCTTGCGCTCGCCGCCACCCATGCCCAGATAAAACTCTTTAACGTCCTCGTTGGTTGCCAGGTAACTGGCCTCGCCGTCCATCACCACCCGGCCGGATTCCATGATGTAGCCATAGTCAGCGTACTTCAGGGCCATGTTGGTGTTTTGCTCTGCCAGCAGAAAAGTGACTTTTTCCTTGGTGTTGAGGTCTTTGACGATCTCAAACACTTCTTCAACAATCTGCGGCGCCAGCCCCATGGACGGCTCGTCGAGCAGCACCATGCTGGGGTTGGTCATGAGCGCACGGCCAATGGCACACATTTGCTGCTCGCCGCCCGAGGTGTAAGCCGCCTGACTGGTGCGCCGGGTTTTCAGGCGCGGGAAATAGGTGTAGACCTTGTCCAGGTTGGCGGCAATCTCGCCCTTGTCTTTGCGGGTGTAGGAACCCGTCAATAAATTTTCTTCGATGGTGAGGTGGGCAAAACAATGCCGCCCTTCCATCACCTGCACCACACCGCGGTTCACCAGGTCAGCCGGCGACAGGTTTTCGATGCGCTCGCCACGCAGCTCGATTGACCCCTTGGTGACCTCACCGCGCTCGCCGCGCAGCAGGTTCGAGACCGCGCGCAGCGTGGTCGTCTTGCCAGCCCCGTTGCCGCCCAGAATGGCCACGATCTTGCCTTGGGGAACGTTCAGCGACACGCCCTTTAAAACCAAAATGACGTGGTTGTAGATGACCTCGATGCCATTGACGTTGAGAACGATGTTTTTCGTATCACTCATAGTGTTAGTTCCATTCAAACCAGATGAAAGACCCGCCCTCCGAGGCTTTCATCTGGCAAGTGGCCAGCCAAGCAAGCCACCCAACCAGAAATCCGACAACGACCAGCGCAGCAAATACCATGTCGCTAGTCAACCCACAACCGCCAGCGCACCGATGCCAAAAGCCAGAAACACCGCGGATCTGGCTTCGCCAGTCCGCTGGTGTTGCCCCCTGCAAGGGGGTGGCGTAGCGACACGCAGTGCGCGTAGCCTGGGGGTGTGCTAGCTCTGGCAGTCCGCCGGCGTGCGCGGGCTCAGCTTCTTGTCGGCAGCGTACTTGGCAGCGGTCTTCTTGACCAGGGGTTTAAGCACCTGGTCGTCGGCTTGCAGCCAGTCTGAGCTGAAGGCCCACTTCTTGCCGTCCCAGGTATGGATACGCGCCCAGTTGGCGCCCATGTGGTCGGCACAGCTGGTGCTCACCGGGCGCATGACACCGGCAAAACCCAGCGCGTCAAGTTTCTTCTGTGTCAGGTCGAGGTTTTCATAGCCCCAGCGCGCTTGTTCACCCGTGACCCACTTGCCTTTGCCAAAACGCTCTTGCGCCGTGCGCACACCCTCCACTGCCAGCATGGCGCTGATGGCACCGCGCATGTAGAGCACCTGGCCGACTTCTTCCTTCGGCCCCGTGCCTTGGCCCTTGCCATGCACTTTGGTCAGAATTTCCTTGACCACCGCCGACTGCGGTTCGGCACCATGCTGCATCGTCACCGCGTTGTAGCCCTTGGCACCTTCACCGACGTCTTTCACATCGGGCTCAGCACCCGACCACCACACGCCGTACATCTTTTCACGCGGGTAACCGGTCGCTTGCGCTTCCTTCAATGCAGTTGAATTCATCACACCCCAGCCCCATAGGAACACGTAATCCGGGCGCGCCTGACGAATCTGCAGCCAGGTGGCTTTTTGTTCAACACCCGGGTGCGCTACGGGCAACAATTGCAGGCTGAAGCCGTGCATCGCTGCGCGCTCTTGCAACAGGGCAATGGGTTCCTTGCCATAGGGTGAGTCGTGGTAAACCAAAGCAAGTTTTTTGCCCTTAAGCTTGTCAAAACCGCCCTCTTTCTTGGCAATCGCTTGCACCAGCACGTCAGCGGCTTGCCAGTAGGTGCCCACCAGCGGGAAGTTCCATTTAAAGACCAGTCCGTCCTGGCTTTCGCTGCGACCGTAGCCGGCGGTGATCAGTGGAATCTTGTCGACGGGTGCTTTTTCAGTCAGCGCAAAAGTGATGCCGGTTGAGAGCGGCTGGAACACGGTGGCGCCACCGTGCTTGCCTTTCAGGCGCTCATAACATTCGACACCGCGGTCGGTGGCGTAACCAGTTTCACACTCTTCGTAAATGATCTTGACGCCGTTGATACCACCGCGGGCGTTGACGAGTTTGAGGTAATCAGAATAGCCATTAGCCCATGGCACACCGTTGGGTGCGTAGGCACCGGTGCGGTACGGCAGCCCGGGGAAGAACTGCTCTTTGGGTTGGGCAAACGCACTGGCGCCTACCGCTGCCATCAGTGCCGCTAGGGCAAGGTGTTTTACTTTCATACAAGTCTCCTGGAGTAGTAATGCACCGAAGTGCTTTGGTTGACGAAAAAGAAAAATCTCAGTGCGGAAACGGCCACAAGCGCAGCTTTTGCTTGCCGGTAGACCACAGCTTGGCAAGTCCGTGCGGCTCAACAATCAGGAACCAGACAATCAACGCGCCAAAGATGATCAGCTCGGCGTGCGAGATACCCGAGGTGGAAATTTCAACCCCCACCAGGCTGCCCACAAACGGCAAGAACTGGTTCAGAAAAATCGGCAGCACCACAATGAAAGCGGCGCCAAAAAAACTGCCCATGATCGAGCCCATGCCGCCGATGATGACCATGAACAGCAGCTTGAATGAGATGTCGACCGAGAACGCTGCCGGCTCCCACGCGCTCAGGTGGACAAAGCCCCACATGGCACCAGCCACCCCGATGATGAACGAACTAACGGCAAAGGCGGTGAGCTTGGCGTACATTGGCCGAATGCCAATGACGGCGGCGGCCACGTCCATGTCGCGGATGGCCATCCACTCGCGGCCAATGGCCGAGCGCACCAGGTTTTTGGCGCCAAGCGCCATCACCACCAGGATCGTCAGGCAAAACAGGTACTTGGAAATCGGGCTGGCAATCGGGATGCCAAACACCTGCAAATCAGACACCTGCACCGAGCCGGATGGTGCGTCGTTGGTGAACCACTTGATGCGCAAAAACATCCAGTCGCTGAAAAACTGCGCCGCCAGCGTGGCCACGGCCAGGTAAAGCCCTTTGACGCGCAAACTCGGCAAGCCAAACAAGATGCCAAATGCGGCAGCACAGACGCCACCGAGCAGCAAGGCCAGCAGCAAGGGCATGCCTTGAACGCGCACAAAGAAGTTGAACGCGGCGTACGCACCCACGGCCATGAAGGCGCCAGAGCCCAGCGATATCTGGCCACAGTAGCCAACCAGAATATTCACCCCCAGCGCGGCCAGCGACATGATGACAAACGGAATCAGAATGGCGCGGAACATGTACTCGCTGGTGATCACCGGAACAACCAGGAACGCCGCCGCCACCAACAGCAAGACGGCCACCCGATCCTGGGTGATACCAAATATCTGCTGGTCAGCGCGGTAGCTGGTTTTGAATTGGCCGTTTTCTCTGTAAAACATGGTAAATCTCTTTCAGACGCGGTCAATGATCTTCTCGCCAAACAAACCTTGCGGGCGAAACAACAGGAACACCAGCGCCAGCACATAGGCAAACCAGATTTCGATGCCACCGCCGACATACGGCCCGAGGTATACCTCGGATAATTTTTCACCGACACCGATGATCAGACCGCCCACAATGGCCCCGGGCACCGAAGTCAAGCCACCCAGAATCACCACCGGCAAGGCACGCATGGCTACCGTGGTGAGCGAAAATTGCACACCCAGCTTGCTGCCCCAGATCATTCCCGCGACCAGCGCCACCACACCCGCGACGCACCAGACGATGAACCAGATGCGGTTCAACGGGATGCCTATACTTTGCGCGGCCTGGTGGTCATCGGCCACCGCGCGCAGTGCCCGGCCGGTGACTGTCTTCTGGAAAAACAGCGTTAACAAACCGACCAGTACCGCTGCGATCAGCGCGGCGTAAAGGTCTTCCTTGTTGAGCAACACACCACCTTCAAAAATATTCTCAAAAGCAAAGATCGGGTCTTTGGGCATGCCAATGTCAATCTTGTAAATATCGCTGCCAAAAATGGTCTGGCCAATGCCGTCCAGAAAGTAGCTGATGCCCAAGGTGGCCATTAGCAGCGTCGTGCCTTCCTGGTTGACCAGGTGGCGCAACGCCAGACGCTCAATCAGCCAGGCCACGACAAACATCACCGCACCGGCAGCGACAAAGGCGATCAAATTGGCCAGAACAAAGTTGTCAATACCAGCGTACGCCGGCAGCCACTCGGCAAAACGTGCCATCGCCAGGGCGGCAAACAAGACCATGGCGCCCTGGGCAAAGTTGAAGACACCCGAGGCTTTGTAGATGAGCACAAAGCCCAACGCCACCAGCGAATACAGCATGCCGGCCATCAGGCCACCGAGTAAAGTTTCGAGGAAAAATCCCATGATTAATGTCCTGTTCCCAAATAGGCGCTGATGACTTCTTCGTTGTTACGAACTTCTTCAGGTGTACCGTCACCAATTTTTTTGCCGTAGTCCAGCACCACAACGCGGTCGCTGATGTCCATCACCACGCCCATGTCGTGCTCAATGAGCACGATGGTGGTGCCAAATTCTTCATTGACGTCCAGCACAAAGCGGCTCATGTCCTGCTTTTCCTCGACGTTCATGCCGGCCATGGGTTCGTCAAGCAGCAGCAGTTGCGGCTCCATCGCCAGCGCACGGCCCAGGTCAACGCGTTTTTGCAGACCATAGGGCAGCTGGCCCACAGGGGTTTTGCGGTGCGCCTGGATTTCCAGAAAGTCGATGATGTGCTCGACAAACTCGCGGTGTTGCTCTTCTTCGCGCTGCGCCGGGCCGATGCGCAGCGCCTGCAAAAACAGATTGCTCTTGATGCGCAGATTGCGCCCGGTCATGATGTTGTCGATCACGCTCATGCCCTTGAACAGCGCCAGGTTCTGAAAAGTGCGGCCAATGCCCATGGTGGCCACCTGGTGGCTGTCCATGTGGCTGAACTTTTTGCCGCGGAACGTAATGGCACCTTCT
>PFKL01000093.1 GCA_002784245.1 Comamonadaceae bacterium CG_4_10_14_3_um_filter_60_75 | reverse complement strand
ACCGGGGCAATCACCGCGTCCTCAATGAACAGCGCACCATCTTTTTTGCGGTTGTAGAGCTCGCCCTGCCAGACCAGACCCGCTTGCAATGCCTGCCACATCGACTCGAAGGTGGCACTTGGTGTTTGGCCTGATTGAAGGATGCGCGGGTTGCGCCCCAAGACTTCTTCTGCGCTGTAACCGGTGACCTGGCTGAATTGGGGGTTGACGTATTGAATGATGCCCGCCATGTCAGTGATCACCACCGCCAGCGGTGCCTGCTCGATCGCGCGGGACAACTGGCGTAATTGGTCAGTGGCCAACTTGCGATCGGTCACATCGGTGATGAACCCATGCCACAGCACCGAGCCATCGGCCAGACGCTCGGGCAGCGCGTTGCCAAACAGCCAGCGCACCGTGCCTTCGTCGTATTGGACGCGAAACTCTTTTTGCCACGGGGTCAGGTTGGCGGCCGACTCCTGAATGGAGGCAACGACACCTGGTAATTCTTCAGGGACGATCAGCGGAAACACCGGCGCGGCATCCTCTCTGGCTTGCTCCGGGCTGATGCGGTAAATGTCTTGAATGGCCGCACTGGCGTAGGGAAAGCAAGAGCTGCCGTCCGGGCGCAACAGGTATTGGTAAACCATGCCCGGCAGGTTGCTGGCAATGTGATTCAGGCGCTTGAGGGCATCGTCTGACGCATGCTTGGCTTGTTCAAGGGCGGCCAGTGTGTCGGTCAAGGTTTGTGTTTTTTGACGCACCCGCCGGCGCAGCATCAGGCTCCACAGCAAAAACCCTGCGGCCAGCAAAGCCATGCCCAGCAGGGCATAGCGCGCCTGGTACAGGTGCATGGCCAGGTCGGCTTCGGGCACCGTTGCGCCAAACCATTTTTCGTGGATTCGGGTGGTTTCTTCTGGGCTGATGCTGGCAAAACCACGTGCCACCAGCGCCAGCGTGGCGCTGTCGCCCTTGCGCACCGCGCGGTGAAAGGCGCCAGTGAACAAGGATGCTGTGTAACGGTAATCCTGGTTGAGCCCCATCTGGTGCAGCAGGTAGGCGGCCGGCGGCTTGTCCATGCAAAACACCCGCAGCTCGCCCAGCTTGGCCGCCTGCAGCACCGCGCTGTAACTGGGGTAGATGCTGAAATCGCTGACGCCTTGCGCTGACAAAGCCTCGATGCAGGCATCACCCGCCTTGACCCCCACCCTGAAGCCCTTGACCGTATGGGCGTTAACGATGCCGCTGACGCTTTTATGGAAGAACAGCGACACCTCAATGGTGGCATAGGGTGCAGTGAAGTCGTAGATCGCCTGGCGCTGCGGGGTCTGGAAAATGCTGTCGATGACATCGGCGTGCCCGGCTTGCATCATGTCCAGCGCGGCCTGCCACGGCATGGGTCGCAGATTCACCGCAACGCCGGTTTTGCTTTGCCACAGCGCCCAGGTGTCTATCAAAACGCCTTGAAATTCGCCTTGCTCATCCCGGAAAATATACGGTGGGTAGTCGTCATCGAGCACCACGGTGATCGACTTTTGGGCCGCGCCGGGCAAAGGCACAGCCGCCTGCTGCGCCCACAACAGGCCGCTGCACAGGCACCAGGCCAGCACCATTAAGAAGATACGTTTAGTCATCAATCAATAGCAATGTAGCCATAAAAAATAAGGGCTAGAGACTTATTTATTCAATTTTTTTCATCGACCCAGCAGACTTTCTGCGGCCGCGGGTTTGGCAAACAAATAGCCTTGAAAGGCATCACAGCCCAAATGCGCCAGCAGCTGGTATTGGGCCTCGGTCTCAACGCCTTCGGCAATTACCTGCATGCCAAAGTTGTGGCCCAGGTAGATGATGGTCTCAGCGATGACCTGGCCTTCGGGGTCTGCGTTGAGGTCACGCACAAACGACTGGTCAATTTTGAGCTGGTCCATGCCCAGGCGCTTGAGGTGCGCCAGAGAGGAGTAACCGGTGCCAAAGTCGTCCAATGAAAACCGCACCCCAAGAGCGCGAATGCGGGCAATTTTGTCGAGCACTGCGGGCAGGTCCTCGAGCAGCATCGACTCGGTCAGCTCCAGCTCCAGGCGCTGCGGGTTGGCTCCGCTGCGTGCCAGGGTGTTGGTCACGCTCGCCACAAAATCTGCTTGGGCAAATTGCAGCGCGCTGACGTTCACCGCCATGATCCAGTTGCTGGTGTCCATGCGCTGCGTCCACTGGGTGAGTTGCTGGCAAGCGGTCTCCAGCACCCACTGCCCCAGGGGCAGGATCAGCCGGGTGGCCTCGGCCAACGCAATGAATTCGCCCGGCATCACCAGACCACGCTGGGGGTGCTGCCAGCGCACCAGTGCTTCTGCGCCCAGGGGCACGCCCTGAGTGTTGACCTGCAGCTGGTAGTGCAACACAAACTCATGCGCTGCCAGGGCGCGCTCCAGGTCTTTCTCTAGGCTGGTGCGCGCCAGCACCATCGCCTGCACCGCCGGGTCATAAAAGCGAGCGGCGTTGCGCCCGGCGGCCTTGGCCTGGTACATGGCCGCGTCGGCTGTTTTAAGCAGCTCGTCCACATCTCTCAAATGACTGTCAAATAACACCAAGCCAATGCTGGCCGAGCTTTTGTAGTGGAGGCCGCCAAGGCTGTAGGGCTGGCTGAGCGCTTGCAAGGCCTTGCTGGCCACCGCCCTAGCACGGTTGGCAGCGGTGGCTTGGTCTGTGCCAAGCGCACCCAGCAACACCATGAATTCATCACCCCCAAAATGCGCCACCGTGTCCTCTGCGCGCACACAGGCCAGCAGCCTGTGACCGGCTTCGCGCAACAGCTCGTCACCACAGCCGGGGCCGAGCATTTCGTTGGCTTGGCGAAAGTGGTCTAAATCCAAAAACAGCAGGGCACCCCACTGCTGGTTTTGGGCGGCGTGCAGCAGTGCGCCGTGCAGGTGCGCCATCAAACCGCTTCGGTTGGGCAAGCCGGTGAGTGCATCGGTGAACGTCAGGCTGTGCAGCTGGGCAGCAGCAAGCTGCTGGGTGCTGAGGTCGTCGAAGATGCAGATGGTGTGCAGCTGCAAGCCTTGGGGCAGGTCTGACACCGTCAATCCCAGGGGCAGGGTCGTGCCGTCTTGGCGCACACCCACAGGTTCGCTGTGCGGTGTTTGGGTCAGGGCCAGCCAGGCCGGGTGCTGGCACAGCAGGCAGGGGGCGGCGTCTGCCTCAGGCGCGAGCATCGGCAGCAATTGCCCAATATGCAAGTCGAGAATGGCCTCGGCGCTGTAGCCAAACATGGCCGCAG
>PFKL01000157.1 GCA_002784245.1 Comamonadaceae bacterium CG_4_10_14_3_um_filter_60_75 | reverse complement strand
CCGCGTGGTGGTGCGACCGAGCATCGATTTCCGCGGTGAGGCCACCAAAAACACGATCGTCGGCAACACTGTCATGTTTGGTGCTACCAGTGGTGAGGCCTACTTCAGTGGCGTCGCCGGTGAGCGCTTTGCCGTGCGACTCTCCGGCGCCAGCACCGTGGTGGAAGGCACCGGTGACCACGGTTGCGAGTACATGACCGGTGGCACGGTGGCGGTGCTTGGCAAGACTGGACGCAATTTCGCCGCCGGCATGAGCGGCGGTATTGCTTACGTTTACGACGAAGACGGCCAGTTCGCCAAGCGCTGCAACATGGCGATGGTGTCGCTTGACAAGGTGCTGACTACAGCTGAACAGACCGAGACACTAAAGGCCCATCTGTGGCACCGCGGCCTTAGTGACGAAGCGCAGCTCAAACAACTGCTGGCCGACCACAACCGCTGGACCGGCAGCAAACGCGCGCGTGAATTGCTCGACAACTGGGACGCCGCTCGGCCCAAATTCGTCAAGGTCTTCCCCAACGAGTACAAGCGTGCACTGGGTGAAATTCATGCAAAAAAAGTGGCTCTAGCCCAAGCAGAAAAAGCGTCTACAGCTTCTAAAAAAGAAGCGGTTGCGGCCAAGTAAAAAGGACATATCATGGGAAAAGTGACAGGTTTCATGGAATACGAGCGCGTCGAAGAGGGCTACAAGCCGGTTCCTGAGCGCTTGAAAAACTACAAAGAGTTCGTCATTGGACTCGACGATGCGCAGGCCAACAAGCAAGCAGCGCGCTGCATGGATTGCGGCACGCCTTTTTGCAATAACGGTTGCCCGGTCAACAACATCATTCCGGATTTCAACGATCTGGTCTACCGTGGTGACTGGCAGGCCGCCATCGATGTGCTGCACAGCACCAATAATTTTCCCGAATTCACCGGTCGTATCTGCCCGGCACCTTGCGAAGCCGCGTGTACGCTCAATGTGAACCAGTTGCCGGTGGGCATCAAGTCGATCGAGCACGCGATCATCGACCGCGCCTGGGCTGAAGGGTGGGTCAAACCGCAACCAGCGCGCATCAGGACTGGTAAAAAAGTGGCGGTGGTGGGTTCGGGGCCGGCCGGTCTGGCGGCGTCGCAGCAACTCGCCCGCGCTGGTCACGACGTCACCTTGTATGAAAAGAACGACCGGATTGGTGGTCTGCTGCGGTATGGCATTCCCGATTTCAAAATGGAAAAAAGCCATATTGATCGCCGCGTCGAACAACTCAAGGCCGAAGGCGTCAGCATCAAGACCAGCACGCTGGTGGGCGAACTGCCCAAAGGCAGCAAGGTCACCAACTGGGCCAAAGACACGATCTCTCCGGTCTTCTTGCAACAGGACTTTGACGCGGTGCTGCTGACCGGTGGTTCCGAGCAAAGCCGCGACTTGCCGGTGCCAGGCCGCGATCTGGCTGGTATTCACTTTGCGATGGAATTCCTGCCGCAGCAGAACAAGGTCAACGCTGGCGACAAGCTCAAAAACCAGCTGCGAGCCGACGGCAAGCACGTCATCGTCATCGGCGGTGGCGATACCGGCAGCGATTGTGTCGGTACCAGCAACCGCCACGGCGCGGCCAGTGTGACGCAGTTTGAGGTGATGCCGCAGCCGCCGGTGGAAGAAAACCGCCCGCTGACCTGGCCCTACTGGCCGATGAAGCTGCGCACCAGTTCCAGCCATGAAGAGGGCTGTACCCGCGAATTTGCGATCTCGACCAAGGAATTCATCGGCGAAAAAGGCAAGGTCACTGGCCTGAAGACCGTGCACATCGCGCTGAAAGACGGCAAGATGGTAGAAATTCCCGGCACCGAAAAAACCTACCAGGCCGATCTGGTGCTGCTCGCCATGGGTTTTGTCAATCCGGTGGCGACGGTGCTGGATGCTTTTGGCGTCGAAAAAGACGCGCGCGGCAATGCCAAAGCCACAACCGACTTCACAGGCGGTTACGCCACCAATGTGCCCAAGATTTTTGCCGCCGGAGACATGCGCCGTGGCCAATCATTGGTGGTTTGGGCCATCCGCGAGGGCCGCCAGGCCGCGCGCGCGGTGGATGAATTCCTGATGGGTTTCAGCGACCTGCCGCGGTAATATCCATTACCACTTATCATTGAGAGGCCGGGTTTACCCGGTCTCTCCGTTTATGAACCCATCCAACCTGTCCCCTCCGCTTGTTCAATTGCAGCATCTGAGCTTCGGTTACGGCGCGCGCATCATTCTGGACGACATCAACCTGACGATTCCGCGCGGCAAGGTCACCGCGCTGATGGGCGCCTCAGGCGGTGGTAAAACAACCATCCTGCGGCTCATTGGTGGTCAGATCAAGGCGCAACAAGGCCAGATGCTGTTTGACGGCCAAGATGTGACGCCGATGACGCAGCCTGAGCTCTACACGGTGCGTCGGCGCATGGGCATGTTGTTCCAGTTTGGCGCCTTGTTCGCCGATCTCGACGTCTTCGAAAACGTGGCGTTTCCGTTGCGCGAGCACACCGATTTGCCCGAGGCGCTGATTCGCGATGTGGTGCTGATGAAGCTCAACGCGGTGGGCTTGCGTGGTGCGCGTGCGCTCATGCCCAGTGATTTGAGCGGCGGCATGGCGCGTCGGGTGGCGTTGGCGCGGGCCATTGCGCTAGATCCCGAGTTGGTGATGTACGATGAGCCGTTTGCCGGGCTGGACCCGATCTCGCTGGGCACATCAGCGCGGCTGATCCGCGAATTGAACGACGCGATGGGTCTGACCAGCATTTTTGTCTCCCACGATCTGGAGCAGACCTTTGCCATTGCCGACCAGGTCATCATCCTGGCCAATGGCAAGATTGCCACGCAGGGCACGCCTGAGGAGGTACGCCACAGCACCGACCCGCTGGTCTATCAGTATGTCAACGCCTTGCCCGAGGGGCCGGTGCATTTCCATTACCCCGGGCCGACGGTGGCGCAGGATTTTGGCGTCGAGGCAAGCGCATGAACTGGCTCCATCCTGCCAACATGGGTTTCGCCGTACGTCGCACACTCGACGACATGGGCTACGCTGCCCGGCTGTTTCTGCGGCTGCTGGCCACGCTTGTCTATGCCGTCCGGCGCAACGCGCTGGTGCGCGATCAGGTTCACTTTTTGGGCAATTATTCGCTCGCCATCATCGGTATTTCGGGGCTTTTTGTTGGTTTTGTGCTGAGTTTGCAGGGTTATTACATTTTGCAACGCTATGGTTCAGCCGAGGCGCTGGGGCTGATGGTGTCCTTGAGCCTCATGCGTGAGCTCGGGCCGGTGGTGACCGCCCTGTTGTTTGCCGGTCGTGCGGGCACGGCGCTCACCGCAGAGATCGGTCTGATGAAGGCGGGAGAGCAAATCAGCGTGATGGAGATGATGGCGGTCGACCCGATCGAGCGGGTGCTGGCACCGCGCTTTTGGGCCGGCGTGTTTGTCATGCCCTTGCTGGCTGCCACGTTCAGCGCAATGGGTATTTTTGGCGGCTGGATCGTCGGTGTGCTGATGATCGGCGTTGATGGCGGTGCGTTCTGGAGTCAGATCCAGGGCGGCGTCGACGTGTTCAAGGACCTGGGCAATGGCGTGGTCAAAAGCTTTGTTTTTGGCGTTGCGGTAACCTTTATCGCGCTGCTGCAGGGTTACAACGCCCAGGCTACGCCTGAGGGTGTGGCCAAAGCGACGACGCGTACCGTGGTGATGGCCTCGCTGACCGTGTTGGCGTTGGACTTTATATTGACGGCGATGATGTTTACTATTTGAAAGCCAAAGCATGCAACGTTCAAAAATTGATGTCTGGGTGGGTTTCTTTGTGCTGATTGGCGCAGTGGCCATTTTGTTTCTGGCGCTGCAGTCGGCCAATTTGCTCACCTTGAGTTTCCAGAAAACCTACGCGGTCACCGCCAAGTTTGACAACATTGGCGGGCTCAAGCCCAAGGCAGCGGTCAAGAGTGCGGGAGTTGTCGTCGGGCGGGTAGAGAATATTTCTTTTGACGACAAGTCGTTTCAGGCGCTGGTGACGCTGGCGCTGGAAAAGCGTTATATTTTCCCCAAAGACAGCTCGCTGAAAATCCTCACCAGCGGCCTGCTCGGCGACCAGTACCTGGGTATTGAAGCCGGCGCCGATGACAGGAACCTGGCCAGCGGCGATGTAATTTCCAGCACCCAGTCGGCGGTGGTGCTGGAAAATCTTATCAGTCAGTTTTTATACAGCAAGGCGGCCGACAGCGTGCCGCAGTCCAACCCAGGCCAGTGATGTTCATGAATAAAAAAAATGTGAAACAGGGATTCAAGTTGCGCACCACCCGTCTGGCTTGCGCGGCAGCGCTGGTGCTGCTGGCCACAGCGTGTGCGACGGGTCCCAACGCCAATCCGCGCGATCCGCTGGAGCCCTTTAACCGGGGTGTCTACAGTTTCAATGACGCCGTTGATCGCGCCGTGGTCAAGCCGGTTGCCACTGCCTATCGGGACGTCTTGCCGCGGCCGGTGCGTACCGGTGTGACCAATTTTTTCCACAACCTGCAAGATGCCTGGTCGGGTGTCAACAATGCGTTGCAACTCAAGCCGCTTGAGACCGTTGAAAGTTTCATGCGTTTTGGTGTCAATACCGTGTTTGGTCTGGCCGGTTTGCTCGACGTTGCGTCCGAGATGCGGCTGCAGCGCCATACCGAAGACTTTGGCCAGACGCTGGGTTATTGGGGCGTCGGTGCGGGTCCTTACCTGGTGTTGCCGCTCCTGGGGCCGTCAACCGTGCGTGATACGGCGGCGTTACCGGTGGATGCGCAAGGTAATTTGGTGTCTAGCGTCAGTGATGTGCCGACACGTAATTCGGCCACCGCAGTCAATCTGGTTGATCGGCGTTCGCGGCTGTTGGACGCCAGCAAGATGCTCGACCAGGTCGCGTTGGACCCGTATACCTTCACCCGCGACGCTTTTTTGCAACGTCGGCGCAGCCAGGTGTACGACGGCGATCCGCCGGACGACGAGGTGCTTGACGACGCGCAGACCGATTCGGCAACGAAATAGTTTTTGAGGAATAACACGATGAAAAGACGTTTTTTACTGCTGTGCTGCTCACTGGTTGCCGTGTTTGGCGCAGCCGTGACGCTGCCCGCGCTGGCTGCCGAAGAGGCGCCCGACGCGCTCATCAAACGCCTGACGCAGGAGGCGCTTGACACCATTGAGGCCGACAAGGCGGTGCAAGCCGGCGACGTGGCGCGCATCATGATCTTGCTCGACCAGAAAGTCATGCCTTACCTGAATTTCCAGCGCATGACAGCGTCTGCGGTCGGGCCGGGCTGGCGTCAGGCCACGCCGGAGCAACGCACACAGCTGGAGACCGAGTTCAAAACCTTGCTGGTGCGCACCTATGCGGGCGCCATGAGCCAAGCCAAGAACCTCACATTTGAGGTCAGGCCCATGCGCTCGTCGCCCGGTGACAAGGAAGTCATTGTGCGCACACTGATCAAGGGACGCGGCGACCCGGTGCAGGTGGACTACCGGCTGGAGCAAACGCCGGGCGTAGGTGCGGGCTGGAAGATATACAACCTCAATGTGCTGGGCGTCTGGCTGGTGGATACCTACCGCAGCCAGTTTTCGCAGGAGATCAACGCCCGCGGCATCGACGGCCTGATCGCCACGCTGGCTGAGCGTAACAAGGCGAACGCGGCGGCCAACAGCAAACCTGCCAAGGGTTAAACGTGCTGATCTTGCCACAGGCATTGACGCAAACGCAGGCTACGCAGAGTTTGGCCGGGCTTGCCGCCGAGATGGCGAACGAGGGCGAGCAGGTGGTTGTTGACGTTGCGCCGCTTGCGCAGTTCGATTCGGTGGCGCTGGCGGTGCTACTGGCCTTGCATCGGCAGGCACAGGCGCTCGGGAAATCACTGCAATTGCAAGGTACGCCGCCACGCCTGGCCGATTTGGCCCGACTCTATGGCGTCAGCGACTTGCTGGGCCTGGCGCCGGCCGTCGCACCGGCAGGCCCCCGGTAAAATAGCGGCCCCATGCCCGCCATCTCGTTCCAGTCTGTTTCCAAAGCCTATCCCTCATCGCGTGGCCCATCGGGCGGCACTTTTCTGGCACTCGACCAGGTCAGTCTGGACATCGCCCAAGGAGAGTTCTTTGGTCTGCTGGGGCCCAATGGCGCTGGCAAAACCACATTGATCACCCTTCTGGCCGGTCTGGCCAAGGCCACTTCAGGGCGTGCTAGCGTGATGGGGCACGACGTACATACCGACTTTGCCGCGGCCCGTCATGCGCTTGGCGTGGTGCCGCAAGAGTTGGTGTTTGACCCTTTTTTCAATGTGCGCGAGGCGCTGGTGTTTCAGTCGGGCTATTTCGGCGTGCGCCACAACGACGCATGGATCGACGAGTTACTTGAGAGCCTGGGCTTGGCCGACAAAGCCAACGTCAACATGCGTGCGCTCTCGGGTGGCATGAAGCGCCGGGTGCTGGTGGCTCTGGCACTGGTGCACAAGCCGCCGGTGATTGTGCTTGATGAGCCCACCGCCGGGGTCGATGTCGAGTTGCGCCAGACGCTGTGGGCGTTCATTGCCAAACTCAACAAACAGGGTCACACGGTGCTGCTCACTACCCATTATCTGGAAGAAGCCGAGGCGCTGTGTGGCCGCATCGCCATGCTCAAGGCAGGTAAAGTGGTGGCACTCGACAGCACCAGTGCGCTGCTCAGCTCCGCCTCGGGCAATGTGCTGCGCTGTGCGATCGATGGCGATTTGCCGGCGTCGCTACAAGCGCTGGCGCGTGTCACCGGGCGTGTGGTGCAGTTGCCCGCCAAAGACGCGCTGACTATCGAAAACTACCTGTCGCAATTGCGCGCGGCGGGTCTGGCCGTGCACGACATTGAAATTCGCCGTCCGGACCTGGAAGACGTGTTTTTACAAGTGATGCAGCGCGCCGGGCATGACGAACGGAGTGGCGCATGACCGGCTGGCAGATGCTTTTTTACAAGGAGGTCATGCGCTTTTGGCGCGTTGCCGCGCAAACCATTACCGGCCCGGTATTGACCGCCATGCTGTACCTGCTGGTGTTCGGCCAGGCGTTGGAGTCGCATGTCAAGGTCTACGACAACGTCAGCTACACGGCCTTTCTGGTGCCTGGCCTGGCCATGATGAGCTTGTTGCAAAACGCGTTTGCCAACAGTTCGTCGTCGCTGATTGCCAGCAAGGTCATGGGCAACATGGTTTTTCTGCTGCTGACGCCCTTGTCACCCTGGCACTGGTTTGTGGCTTATGTGGGCGCGGCGGTGGTGCGCGGCCTGGTGGTGGGGTTGGGCGTGTTGGCTGTAGCGCTGATTTTTGCTGTGCCGCCACTGACGCAGCCGCTGTGGGCGATTGCGTTTGCCGTGTTGGGCGCGGCGCTGATGGGCGCGCTGGGCGTGGTGGCCGGGCTGTGGTCAGAGAAATTTGACCATTTGGCGGCGTTCCAGAGCTTTGTGGTGATGCCGATGACTTTTTTGAGCGGCGTGTTTTACTCAATCCATTCCTTGCCGCCGTTTTGGCAAACCGTGAGCCAATTCAATCCGTTTTTCTACATGATTGACGGCTTTCGCTATGGTTTTTTTGGTGCCAGTGATCTTTCACCCTGGCTGAGTCTGGGGGTGGTGGGTGGCGCCACCGTGGCTGTCGGCTTGTGGGCGCTGCTGTTGCTGCGCATGGGTTACAAAATTCGTTCCTGATTTTTATCGAGAGTGTGTGATGAATGCTGAACAAATCAAGGCGCTGATTGCGTCCAATCTGCCGTGTACGCATCTGGTGCTCGAAGGCGACGGCCGCCATTGGTACGCCACCATTGTGTCTGCCGAGTTTGAAGGAAAACGCGCCATTGCCCGGCATCAGCGGGTCTACACGGCGCTTGGCGGCAAGGTCGATTCGGGTGAGGTGCATGCCTTGTCGATGAAGACCTTCACGCCAGCCGAGTGGGCGGCGCAAGCCGTTTGATGCCATGGACAAGCTGATCATTCGCGGTGGCCGGGCCTTGCACGGTGAGGTGCTGACTTCCGGTGCCAAAAACGCGGCCTTGCCCGAGCTGTGCGCCGCCTTGCTGACCAGCGAGCCGGTCACTTTCCGCAACGTGCCGCGCCTGAAAGACGTGGCGACCATGCGCACCCTGCTGGAGCACATGGGCGTGCGCACTGAAACCTTCGGCGCACGTGGCGGTATGCGCTTTCACGCTGCCGACCCGATCAAACCCGAAGCACCTTATGAACTGGTGAAAACCATGCGTGCGTCGGTGCTGGCACTGGGCCCGCTGCTGGCGCGTTTTGGGCAAGCCCGCGTGTCGCTGCCCGGTGGCTGCGCCATTGGTTCACGCCCGGTGGATCAGCACATCAAGGGGCTCGCCGCCATGGGCGCTGAGATCGTGGTTGAGCACGGTTACATGGTCGCCAAGCTGCCCGCCGGGCGCACCCGCCTGCGCGGTGCGCGCATCGCTACAGACATGGTCACCGTCACCGGTACCGAAAACTTCTTGATGGCCGCAGCGCTGGCAGAGGGTGAAACCATCCTGGAAAACGCCGCGCAAGAGCCCGAAATCCCTGACCTGGCCGAGATGCTGATCAGCATGGGCGCCCGCATTGAAGGCCACGGCACCAGTCGCATCCGCATTCAGGGCGTTGAAAAGCTGCATGGTTGCACACACCAGGTGGTGGCCGATCGCATTGAAGCGGGTACGTTTTTATGCGCTGTAGCAGCCACCGGCGGCGACGTGCTGGTGCGCCACGCGCGCATCGATCACCTGGAAGCGGTGGTTGAGAAGCTGCGTGATGCCGGTGTGACGGTGACCAAGGTCGACGACGGCATTCGGGTGCAGTCCGGCGGTGTTGGGGGCCTCAAGGCGCAGAGCTTTCGCACCACCGAATACCCGGGTTTTCCGACCGACATGCAGGCGCAGTTCATGGCGCTCAACGCGGTGGCGCAGGGTACGGCCATGGTGACCGAGACGATTTTTGAGAACCGCTTCATGCACGTCAACGAGCTGGTGCGCCTGGGGGCCAACATCCAGATCGACGGCAAGGTGGCGTTGGTCGAAGGCGTGCCGCAGCTCTCGGGTGCGACCGTGATGGCCACCGACCTGCGCGCTTCGGCCAGCCTGGTCATTGCCGGGCTGGTCGCCGATGGCGAAACCCGCATCGACCGCATCTACCATCTGGACCGCGGCTACGACCAGATGGAAACCAAGCTGCGCGGTTTGGGTGCGGATATCGAGCGGGTCAAGTAAGCCGGAAAAGCCGCTTTGACTTACTATGTATATAAGAGCTAGAAGCACATATTAAATAAGGGCTAGAGGCCAAAATGATCACTATTGCATTGTCCAAGGGACGCATCTTTGAAGAAACCTTGCCGCTGCTCAAGGCCGCCGGTATCGAGGTGCTGGAAGACCCTGAAAAATCGCGCAAACTGATTCTGGCGACCAACCTGCCCGACGTGCGCGTGCTGGTGGTGCGCGCCACCGACGTGCCCACCTACGTGCAGTACGGCGGTGCCGACATGGGCATTACCGGCAAAGACACGCTGCTGGAGCACGGCAGCGACGGTTTGTACCAGCCGCTGGACCTGCAGATTGCCAAGTGCCGCATCAGCGTGGCGGTGCGCTCAGACTTTGATTACAAAAGTGCCGTCAAAAAAGGTTCGCGCCTGAAGGTGGCGACCAAGTATGTGGCAATCTCCCGTGATTTTTTTGCCAGCAAGGGTGTGCACGTCGATCTGATCAAACTTTACGGCAGCATGGAACTCGCGCCCCTGGTTGGCATGGCCGACGCGATCGTAGACCTGGTCTCTACCGGCAACACGCTCAAGGCCAACAACCTGGTGGAGGTGGAGCACATCATGGACATCAGCTCGCGCCTGGTGGTCAACCAGGCTGCGCTCAAGCTCAAGCAGGCCCCGATTCGCCGCATCATTGACGCGTTTGCGGCGGCGGTGGGGTAGTGCAGCAAGCCCTGATCTCTTTTAAATCTTGTAACGGAGGTGTCGCCATGAGCGCAATGGTTCATCCGCTGGCTGAAGTGTCGCAGCGGGCGAAAAATGTTTTGATTCAGGAACTGGGCATCGTTGATGCAGTGCGGTTTTTGAATCAATTTCAGGTCGGCGGTGGCGACTATTCGGTAGAGCGTCAATCGTTATTCAAAGACGGCTCGGTCGAAAGCGTTGTAGCTGGTATCAAGGCGCAACGGCAAACCAAGAAATAGTGATCAAAGTTACCTAAAAACAGGTAATGACAACTGAATTTATTGCAATGAATTTAATAGCTACTCCCGCCCGCCTATCAACCGCAAGCAGCACTTTTGACGCTGAATTCAAGGCCCGTCTGCACTGGTCTGCCGAGACCGACGCAGGCATTGAGCAGCGCGTGGCTGACATTCTGGCAGACGTGCAACAGCGTGGCGACGCGGCGGTGCTGGACTACACCGCACGCTTTGACGGCTTGCAGGCGCAAAGCATGGTCGCGCTGGAACTGACGCAAGCCGAACTCAAAGTCGCTTTTGATGGTTTGCCTGCGGTGCAGCGGGAGGCCTTGCAGGCCGCGGCGGCGCGTGTGCGCAGCTACCACGAGGCGCAGCGCAAAGCCAGTGGCGAGAGCTGGAGTTACCGCGACGCAGACGGCACGCTGCTTGGGCAGAAGGTCACGCCGCTGGACCGGGTCGGCATCTATGTGCCCGGCGGCAAGGCGGCGTACCCGTCTTCCGTGCTGATGAACGCCATCCCCGCGCACGTAGCGGGCGTGGGCGAGATCATCATGGTGGTGCCGACACCCAAAGGTGAAAAGAATATGCTGGTGCTGGCCGCCGCGTACGTGGCTGGGGTCACGCGCGCTTTCACCATTGGCGGCGCGCAAGCCGTAGCTGCCTTGGCATACGGTACGGCTACCGTGCCGAAAGTGGACAAAATTACCGGCCCCGGCAATGCTTATGTCGCCAGCGCCAAGAAGCGTGTGTTTGGCGTGGTGGGCATCGACATGATCGCCGGCCCGAGCGAAATTCTGGTGCTGGCCGATGGCAGCACACCGCCCGACTGGGTGGCAATGGATTTGTTCAGCCAGGCCGAGCACGATGAGCTGGCGCAAAGTATTTTGCTGTGCCCGGATGCTGGCTATATTGATCAGGTGCAGGCCAGCAT
>PFKL01000156.1 GCA_002784245.1 Comamonadaceae bacterium CG_4_10_14_3_um_filter_60_75 | reverse complement strand
CGCATCAAGCTGCTGGGGCGCATGGACGTGGTGGAAAAGCGCCGCCCGCAAGACGGCCGCATCAAAACCCGCAACCCGGCGGGCAGCGAGATTGAAATGCGGATATCGACGCTGCCCACCGCCTTTGGCGAAAAGATGGTGATGCGCATTTTTGACCCCGACACCACCGTCAAAGACCTGGACGCGCTGGGTTTCTCGGTGCACGACGCGCAGCGCTGGGAGGCGCTGGTCAAGCGTCCCAACGGCATCATTCTGGTGACCGGCCCCACCGGCTCGGGCAAGACCACAACGCTGTACTCGACTCTGAAAAGAGTAGCCACCGAAGAAGTCAACGTCAGCACCGTCGAAGACCCGATCGAGATGATCGAGCCCGCTTTCAACCAGACCCAGGTGCAGCTGCAGCTGGACTTTGGCTTTCCCGAGGGCTTGCGCGCCCTGATGCGGCAAGACCCGGACATCATCATGGTGGGTGAAATCCGCGACCAGGCCACGGCTGAGATGGCGGTGCAGGCGGCGCTTACAGGGCATCTGGTGTTCAGCACCCTGCACACCAACGACGCGCCCTCGGCGGTCACACGCTTGATGGAACTCGGTGTGCCGGCTTACCTGATCAACGCCACGCTGCTGGGCGTGCTGGCGCAGCGCCTGGTGCGCACCCTGTGCCCGCAGTGCAAGCAGCCCGACCCGGCGGCCTCACGCGCTGCGCTGGCCGAGGTGGTCAAGCCCTGGCAACTCAATGGCAACTACAAACCGTTCAAGGCGGTGGGCTGTGTCGACTGTCGAATGACCGGCTTTTTAGGCCGCATGGGCTTGTATGAGCTGCTGGTGGTCAGTGAAGAATTCAAGAAGCAAGTCAACCGCGAGCCCAACGCTGACACGCTCAAGCGCCAGGCTATTGCCGACGGCATGCGTCCGCTGCGTCTGGCAGGAAGCCTGCGCGTGGCCGAGGGGCTGACGGTGCTGGAAGAGGTTCTCTCCAGCACGCCACCTTTGAATTGATGGAGCTAGGCCGTTGCGAGTGAAAAACGCCAAGGATTTTTACGCCGGTGTGCTGTTCATGCTGGTCGGCAGTGCCTTTGCCTGGGGAGCGCTGGAATTGACCGTGGGCACGGCGGCACGTATGGGGCCGGGTTACTTCCCGCTGCTGCTGGGCGTGATGCTGGCGTTGTTGGGTGGTGTGATGATGCTGCGTGCCGTCTGGGGCCAAGTGCGGGCGGATCAAACCGTGGGCCGCTGGGCCTGGAAGCCGCTGCTGGCCATCATTGCGGCCAACCTCGTGTTTGGCGTGGCCTTGGGGGGCTTGCCGTTGTTGAAGCTGCCTGCGCTGGGTTTGATGGTGGGCATTTATGGGTTGACGTTTGTGGCCTGTCTGGCCGGTGAGCGCTTCAAGGCCAAAGAGGCTGCGCTGCTGGCCACCGTGCTGGCGCTGTTGAGTTACCTGGCGTTTGTGCTGCTGCTCAAGCTGCAATTGCCGGTGTGGCCGGTGCTGGGAGCCTGAGCGTGGAGTTGTTCAACCATTTGGCGCTGGGTTTTGGCGTGGCGTTCACGCCAGTGAACCTGATGTATGCCTTTGTCGGCTGCCTGCTGGGCACGCTGATTGGTGTGTTGCCGGGCATCGGCCCGCTGGCCACCATTGCCATGCTGCTGCCTGCCACTTATGCGCTGGAGCCCGTGGCCGCTTTGATCATGCTGGCAGGCATTTATTACGGCGCGCAATACGGTGGCTCCACCACTGCGATTCTGGTCAACTTGCCCGGCGAAGCGTCGTCGGTGGTGACGGTGATTGACGGCTACCAGATGGCGCGCAAAGGCCGCGCCGGGCCGGCGTTGGCGGCGGCAGGCATTGGTTCATTTTTTGCTGGTTGCGTCGGCACGTTGGTGCTGGCCGGCTTTGCCGTGCCGCTGACCGAAGTGGCTTTCATGTTTGGTCCGGCGGAATACTGCGCGTTAATGGTGCTGGGGTTGGTGGGCGCGGTGGTGCTGGCCTCGGGTGATTTGCTCAAGGCGTTTGGCATGATTTTGCTGGGCTTGTTGCTCGGTTTGGTTGGCACCGACGTGAATTCGGGCATTGCCCGCTACAGTTTTGATATTCCAGAGCTGACCGACGGCATTGGCTTCATCGTCATTGCCATGGGCATTTTTGGTTATGGCGAAATCATCAGCAACCTGAGCCACCCTGACAGCAAACGCGAAGTTTTTACCGCCAATGTGCACGGGCTGATGCCCAGCCGCTTGGATTTCAAACGCATGTGGCCGGCCATTTTGCGCGGCACCGGCCTGGGTTCGGTGCTGGGCATTTTGCCCGGCGGTGGCGCGGTGATGGCGGCCTTTGCCGCGTACACCGTAGAGAAAAAGACCAAGCTGCACCCCGGCGAAGTGCCGTTTGGCAAAGGCAACATCCGCGGCGTGGCCGCACCCGAGGCGGCCAACAACGCGGCCTCGCAAACCTCGTTCATTCCGTTGCTCACTTTAGGCATTCCGCCCAACGCGGTGATGGCGCTGATGGTGGGCGCGATGACCATCCACAACATCCAGCCTGGCCCGCAGGTCATGAGCAGCAACCCCGAACTGTTCTGGGGACTGGTTGCGTCGATGTGGATTGGCAACGCCATGCTGGTGGTGCTGAATCTGCCGCTGATCGGCATCTGGATCAAGCTGCTCTCGGTGCCGTACCGCTGGCTGTTCCCGGCCATTGTGCTGTTCTGCGCCATTGGGGTTTACAGCACCAACAACAACACCTGGGACATCTGGATGGTGGGTCTTTTTGGCATCATCGGCTATGTCTTCATCAAGCTTGGCATGGAACCCGCGCCGCTGCTGCTGGGTTTTATTCTGGGGCCGATGATGGAAGAAAACCTGCGCCGCGCCTTGTTGCTGTCGCGCGGCGACTGGAGCGTGTTTGCCACCCGGCCGCTGTCGGCGGGGCTGTTGCTGGCGGCGCTGGCCTTGCTGGCGCTGGTGCTGCTGCCCGCCATTCGCAAAACCCGGGAAATTGCGTTTGTTGAAGACTGATGAAAATGGGCGATTCCTTTCAATCGGAGAATTTGTGATGGCATTGACTTCCGATGTGAAAGCTGGGACTGCGCCCGCGGTGACGATGACTGTGCTGTTTGCCGATGTGGCAGGCAGCACCAAGCTCTATGACACTTTGGGTGATATCCAAGCCGGACGCACGCTCTAATGAGTCCTCAGCAATTGTTCCAACGCCAAGGTTAGTCACTGACGGAGTTGGCCAAACTGATAAAACGGAGACAGCCTATTGCAGTGAATGCGGCGCATTAAACCTGTCGGGTCGCAAGTTCTGCAGTCAATGCGGCCAAGCGATGGAATAGATCATGGATGACTTTCATACCAATCAACGGCAATATGGCTTCAGCGCATTTGCCTTGATTGGTTGTTTACTGGTCATTGTCGGAGTCATCGGGCTTGGCATTGGACTTATCGAGCCAGGAAGCAGTCGATTTGGTGTCGCTACTGCATCTCAGAGGATTGTCCAGCAAGGCAGGGAAACAGCAGCCGTAGTTCGGGAAGCAATTGGGGGCAAGACTATCAAAAAAATCGGTCTAACTATGGCGCGATCCGTTTTCGCTCTGGAATGCAGCAGAGTTAAGCCGCGCGCCAAGTTGGTGAATGTAGCGTTTAAGTAGAGCATCAACCCATTACTTTTCACTAGTTATGCAGCACACGCATGGCCCGGTCGCCATGCCTGGTTCAGCGTGAAGCCTTTGCGTGCCGACGATGTCCTCTCGGTTTGAATCACGCCTCCCCCCAACCCCACCGATCTTCGCTTGCACTACCATCACACACTTTTGCGTAAGTTTCGCAACCGAACTGTTTTGAAAGCGACACCATGGATTTTGGAATTGCAGGCAAATGGGCACTGGTTTGTGGCGCCAGCAGGGGCCTGGGGCTGGGCTGCGCGCGGGCCTTGGTGGGAGAAGGTGTGAATGTGTTGATGGTGGCACGCGGACTTGAAACACTGCGCCAATCTGCTTCAAAAATAGAAGCTGACTGCGAGGGAAAAACGGGCGCTACCGTGCAATTTGTTGCTGCAGACATTACCACCGAAGCAGGCCGGATGGCGGTGTTTGCGCAGCGCGCTGACTTCGATATCGTCGTCACCAACGCCGGCGGGCCACCGGCCGGAAACTTCCGCGACTGGACGCGCCATGACTGGTTCGCCGCAGTCGAGGCCAACATGCTCACACCGATCGAGCTGATCAAGGCCACGGTCGACGGTATGGCCGCGCGGGGTTTTGGCCGTATCGTCAACATCACCTCCAGCGCGGTGAAAGCGCCGATCGACATTCTCGGTTTGAGCAACGGCGCGCGCAGCGGTCTGACCGGGTTTGTCGCCGGTACCGCGCGCAGCGCCTTGGCCTCCAGCGGCGTCACTATCAACAACCTGTTGCCCGGCGCGTTTGACACCGACCGGCTGCGCGCGGTGATGCAGGCCGCTGCCGTTAAGGCTGGAAAGTCATTGGAGGTGGTCAGCGAAGCGCGCCGCCAGACCATTCCGGCGCGCCGTTTTGGTCAACCCGAAGAGTTTGGCGCGATCTGTGCATTCTTGTGCAGCCAGCAGGCGGGCTACATCAACGGGCAAAATATCCTGGCCGACGGCGGCGCGTATCCCGGTACGTTTTAGGTCCGGCGCCGCAGTACCCCATTTTATTCAAAGGAGTTTTCATGGCTGATTTTCAGATTCTTCAATCCGCGCGGCAGTTTGCCAAGACGTGCGTCGTTGCTGCCTCGCTGGCCGCTGGCCTGGCGCAGGCGCAAACCGCTGCGGTCAAGCTGATGGTGGGTTTTCCGCCTGGTGGCGGCAGCGACGCCGTTGCGCGTATTCTGGCTGACAAACTTAAGGACCCGCTGGGCGTCCCTGTGGTGGTGGAAAACAAGGCCGGCGCCGGTGGCCAGCTGGCGGCGCAGGCGCTCAAGGCCGCTGCACCCGACGGCAACACGCTGTTCCTGTCGCACGACCACACCATCACCATTTTGCCGCTGGTGCTGAAAAGTCCTGGCTACGACAGTCACAAGGATTTTGTGCCGGTGGCCGGTTTTGCCACTTTTGTCAACGGCCTGGCGCTGTCGGGCGGCACACCGGCCAAGACCATGGCCGAGTACATTGCCTGGGTACAAACGCAGGGCAAAGGGCAAGGCACGGTCGGTGTGCCGGCGCCCGCTTCGGTGCCCGAATTTCTGGTCAAAGTGATCGGTCAAAAATACAAGCTTGACCTGCAGGCCGCACCTTATCGCGGCAGCGCGCCGATGATGGCTGACATGCTGGGCAACCAGATTGCTGCCGGTGTTGGTTCGGTGCCGGATTTCATTGAGAACCAGAAAGCTGGCAAGATCCGCATGGTCGCCGTCATAGGCGGCAAGCGCCAAGTGGCGTTGCCTGATGTACCCACTTTTGCCGAACTCGGTCTGAGCGGGTTTGAAGACATTCCGTACTACGGCATCTTTGCGCCCAAGGGCACGCCGCAGGCCATACTGGACAAACTTTCAGCCGCGGTGGCCAAGGTGCTGCTGCTTCCCGAGGTGCACGACCGACTCACCGCCATGGGTCTGACCGTTGGCTACATGACTGGCAGCCAGTTGGCCACACGTGAACAGGCCTACGCCAAGACCTGGGCGCGCATCATCCACGACAGCGGCTTCAAGGCGCAGTGATCAAACCGCTTAGCGCCGTGACGACACGGCGATGCCGCCGACGATCATCACGAAAGCGGCAGCGTGGTACAGATGCGGGACTTCGCCCAGAAAAACGCTTGACAGCAGCGCAGTAAAAAGCGGCGTCAGGTTGATGAAAAACCCCGCCACCGATGGCCCCGTGCGCGCCACCCCCGCACCCCAGGCGCGGTAGGCCAGCAGCGCCGGGCAGACCGCGATGAACAACAGCGCTGCTGCCATCGGCCAACTGGGGGTAAAGCGACCAAGCCCTAGCGCCCATTCGCTGCCGGCAAACAGGCTTGACCAGCCCAGCCCGAAGACGATCTGCGCCATTAAAAACGCCGACCAGTTGCTGCGGATGCTGCTGGGCTCGGTGGTCGGGTGCGCCAGCATCCAGCTGTAGAGCGACCAACCGGCCGAGGCTAGCAGCATATAGAGATCGCCCGGCACCAGGCGCACCTGCAACAAGACGTCAAGCTGGCCGCGGCTGAGCACCACCATCACGCCCAGAACCGACAGTGCTGCCCCAAACCACTGCCTGGCCGAGATGGCTTTGGCAAAAAACAGCCGACCAATCAGTAGCATGAATACTGGCGTCATCGATCCCACCAACGTCACATTGATCGGCGTCGAGGTGTTAAGCGACAGGTAGAGCAGCGCGTTGTAGCCGCCGATGGCCAGCAGCGCCAGGCCGGCAAAGCGTCGCCAACTGCGCCACAGCGGGCTGCTGGGGTGCAGCACCGGTGCGGCCAGCGGCAGCAACAGCACAAAGGCAATGCTCCAGCGCAACAGGTTCAGCGTCATCGGCGACACCTGGTCGGCGACAACACGGCCGACCACCGCGTTGCCCGCCCACATCACCGGCGGCAAAGTCAACAGCAAGGCCGCGGTTGGTGTGACGCGCGGGTGGCTCAATGCGCGATCCCGGTGTTGCGCAGCAGCTGCTCGAACTCGATGATCGGGCACGGCTTGCCAAACAGATAACCCTGGTACAGGGTGCAGCCGTTTCTTGCCAGAAACACTTCCTGCGCGCGGGTTTCGACGCCTTCGGCGATGACTTCGAGCGACAGGTTGCGCGCCATGCCGATGATGGTCTGCACAATCATGCCGTCGCTGGGCGTGATGCCAATGTTGCGCACAAAAGACTGGTCGATCTTGAGCTGGTCCAGCGGCAACTGCGTCAGGTAGCTCAACGACGATTGGCCAGTGCCGAAGTCATCCATCGAAAAGCGCACCCCCAGCTGCCGCGCAGCGTTCATCTTGGCGACTGTGTCGCGCACGTCTTCAAGCACCAACGATTCGGTGAGTTCGAGCTTGAGTCCGGCCGGTGCCACGCCCGACTCGGTGATGGCAGAGCGCACGATATCAACAAAATCCTCCTGGCGGAACTGGCGTGCGCTGACGTTGACGGCCAACTGCAAATGCGCTGTGCGCGGCGACTGTTGCCACTGCTTGAGTTGCGCGCAAGCGGTGCGCAATACCCACAGACCAATCTGGTTGATCAGGTCGCTTTCTTCAGCGATCGGGATAAATTCAAACGGCGGCACCATACCGCGCTGCGGGTGGTTCCAGCGGATCAGCACCTCGGCACCCAACACGTTGCCGGCGCTATTGACCTGGGGCTGGAAGTAAAGAACAAATTGCTGACGATCAAGGGCGATCTGCAAGTCAGCTTCCAGCTGCGAGTGGGCGGTGATGGTGGCCTGCATCTGCGGATCAAAGAAGCACAGCTTGTTGCGCCCCAGTGCCTTGGACTGGTACATGGCAATATCGGCCTGCTTGAGCAGTTCGGCCGAATCCAGGGTGATGTTGCCGCCAAACAGTGTGGCACCGATGCTGGCGCTGGTCTTGAATTTCTGTCCTCCCGATTCAAACGGCAAGCTCAGTCCGGCCAGTATTTTCTCGCCAACGCGGCGTGCCAACTCTGCTGCCTCAGTTTCGTTGGCCGCGAGATTTTCCAGCAGCACGATAAATTCATCGCCGCCGAACCGCGCCACGGTATCAGCCTGGCGCACGCTTTGTTGCAGTCGCGTGGACACTTGCTTGAGCAGCATGTCACCAACATCGTGACCCAGTGTGTCGTTGATGGTCTTGAAATTGTCCAGATCCATGAAAAACAAGGCGCCATGCTGCTTGCTGCGCCCGCTCGAAACCACGGCATGTTCAAGCCTGTTCATCAGCAGCAAGCGGTTGGGCAAATTGGTCAGGTAGTCAAAGAACGCCAGTTGTTCAATGTCAGCTTTTGACTTTTTGATATCTTGTCGCGCTTGCGCCAAGCGCATCCAGTACCAGTTGGCCAACGCGCCCGCGGCGACGACCATCAGCGCAAACAGGGCGGCGACAATCACAATGAACGTCCGCTCGCGTTGCCACTTGGTCAGCGTAGCAGCAATGGGGATACTGGCCACCACCAGAACGTCGTCATACAAAATCGGCTGTGCTACAACCAGAGCGGTTTGTTGGCTCAGGCGTGCGGGCAGGCGTTGGGCAATGCCGCCGGTGCCTTTGTGCAACGCTTGTGGCAACACTTGCCCCAAAACGCGGTCCTGTACCGGGTCGCTGGACAGGACTGTGCCGTCGTCGCGCTCAAGCGTCACCTCCAGGCCCTCAATGTCAGCGCCTTGAACCAGAATGGTGTTGAAGTGAATCATCAGCACTTCGGCCAAGGCCAGGATTCTGCTGCCATCGCCCAGTTTGATAGGACGAGCCAGAAGTATCACGCGTTCTGCGCCAGGTGTTTCCTGCTGCGGTGGACTGATGGTCAACGCGGCGACGTTGGCGTGCAGTGCCCGGGCCGTAAAGTCCGCTGGCAAATTGATCTGTTCAGGTGCCAACTTGTCCGATGACGCCAGCACCCGGGATTGGGCGTCGACCAGCGCCAGGCGGCGCAGCATCAGGTTACGCTGAACAATCGTGCGCATGACCTGGCTGGCCGCGGCACCGTCAATAGCGTCGGGCTGAAGCATGTGCAGGCTTTGTGTTTCGTCCAGGCTTGACAGCAACACGTCGATGTTGACCAGGCTGCGGTTGAGCGTTGCTACTGCGCCTGTGACAAAGCGGCTGGCTTGCAATGCGCCGTCGTCGATGGCGCTATCGCGCTGCTGCCAGATCAATGAGGCGGCGGCAGCAGCAATTGCCAGCAGAAAGACCAGGACGATGCTAGCGACGATCCCGTAAATACGTTGGCTGGCGCCGTGGATCATGGCGTGGCCTTCGGTTCAAAACCGCTTGCTGGCGCAATCGTCAAGCGCCACAGGTCGGCGCAGTCCGGACCACAGCGCGTGAGCCAGCGTGGCAGGACGGTATTGGCAAAAATGGATTTGCGCAGTTGCATATCGGCGGCGGTCAGGCGAACTGGCACCATGTGCCCAAGGCGGCCGTTACGGCATGTGGCAGCACCGGTATTGCAGGCCAGTCCCTCGGCAGTTTCGCGCTCGCTCTCGGCCCAGATGGCTGCTTCCAGCTTGGGGAGCTCGTTGCTCAGTAGCGCTTTCAGATCGGGTGGCAGGTTGTCCCACGCGGTTTTATTGGCAGAAAATATTGCCACCCCCCAGCTCAGTGCCATCGTGTGAATGTGGCTGGTGAGTTCGTGCAAACCGAGGGTATTGCCCGACATGGTTCCGGTGACGGCACACGCGACGTTGCCCGACCTCAGGTTGGCCGTGATCTGGCCAAAACTGGTGGTAACCGGGATGGCACCGAGCGCGCCCAAAAAATCTGCCTGCGTGGTCGACGACACGCGAATCCGTCGACCTTTCAAGTCCGTCAGGTTGGCAAACGCGCTTTTGCAAAAAAGCACCTGGGCCGGGTACACGTACAGTGCCAGCATCTGGATATTGTGCTGGGTGCGCAGGCGGTTTTCAAGGTAGCTGCGATAAGCGGCGACCACCTGCTTGAGGCTGGCCATGTCGGGGCTCAATCCCGCCAGATCGATTGCAGCGTAACGCGGATGTGCGTTCTGCAACGAACTGAGCAGGGTCGTGCCAAACGGCACGACGCCCAATTCGAGCAGGCGCAGCATCTCGTTGCCGGGCACACCAGCGCGGTCAAAAGGTGCAATCTCGGCGCTGTACTTGCCATTGCTTAAACGCGCGAGCTCACGCGTCCAGAACGGCTCCTCGTTTTTGGTGTACTGATGGACACCCGCCAGCCCGCCGACGATGCGCAGCTTGAGCTGGGGTATGGTCAGGGGCAATGGCGGCTCGGCTACAGCAGCGACATTGCCACTGACAAAAGCCAACACAAGCGCCAGTGCCCCTACTCCAAAACCCGCAATGCGATCAAATTGACGAAACAGTGTGACAACCATAGTGAGCCAAGATTAGGTGATTCCCATTCTCGCAGTAAAACAGGTCGACTGTTTTCGTGGCAACATCAGAACAAATCAACTCAAGAGGAGCTCTTTTCATGACCAACCAGACATCCCGCGCCATCCGTATTGACCAACATGGTGGGCCAGAGCAGCTCAGGCTCGTGACGGTACAGGTCGGCGACCCCGGCCCAGGCGAAGTCCGCATTCGTCACCGCGCTGTGGGGCTGAACTTTATCGACGTCTACCAGCGTAGCGGCGTGTACCCGATGCAACTGCCTGTTCAGTTGGGCATGGAGGCAGCCGGCGTGGTGGAAGCGGTCGGTGCGGGCGTGACGCACCTGCGCGTTGGCGACCGCGCGGCGTACGCCAGCCAGCCCCCGGGCAGCTACTGTGACCTGCGTGTGATGCCGGCCAAGTGCGTGTGCCGGTTGCCCGAGTCGATCTCGTTCGAGACCGGTGCCGCAATGATGCTCAAAGGCTTGACCGCACAATACCTGCTCAAGCGCTGTCTGCCCCAAGGTGGCCTCAATCCGGGCGACTTTGTGCTTCTCCACGCCGCCGCTGGTGGGGTTGGCTTGATCGCCTGCCAGTGGGCCAAGGCCCTTGGGCTGCAGTTGATCGGTACCGCCGGTTCTGATGAAAAATGCGCTTTAGCCCTTGCCAATGGGGCAGCATACGCTATCAATTATGCAAAAGACGACTTTCTGGCGCGGGTCAAAGAGATCACTGGCGGTAAGGGCGTCAAGGTTGTTTATGACTCGGTCGGCAAAGACACCTGGGACAAGTCGCTCGACTGTCTGGCGCCTTTTGGTCTGATGGTCAGCTTTGGCAATGCGTCGGGTGCGGTGACACCGTTCTCGCCGGGCATCCTTGGCCCCAAGGGGTCGATCTACGTCACGCGTCAGACTTTGTTCACCCACATCGCCACACGCGAGAGCACGCAGGCGATGGCCGACGACCTGTTTGCTGCTGTCAGCAGCGGCCAAGTCAATATCCATATTGCGCAGCGCTACAAACTGGAAGACGTGCAGCAGGCGCACCGTGATCTGGAAGCGCGCAAGACCACCGGCTGTACAGTTTTGACACTGTAGATTTTTTCCGCCTAGCCGTGGCGCTGTACCAGCGTCCACGCTGACAGCGCGATCAGCGTGCTCCAGAACCACACACCCAGCGTCAGCGGCAGCACTGTGCCGTCCATGTGGTTGCCCAACCACTGGCCCATGGCAAAGGCAAACACCATCATGATGAAGCCGTTGAGTGCCGACGCTGCCCCTGCAGCCTGAGGGAACGGTCCCACCGCACCGCTCTGACCGCAGGGCTGGTGGATGCCGTGGCCAACCATGAACAAGGTTTGCGGCACCATGATGGCCGCCACGCTGACCCAGCCCGTCAGGCTCAAGCCCGCCATCAGCGTGCCGCCGGACAGGGTCAACCCCGCAGCGAGCGCCACCGCCCGGCGCACGCCCCAGCGTGCCAGCAGCGCGCGGCAGACAAAGGTTCCCACGATGTACGCCACCGAGTTGTACGCCATCACCGCGCCATACAGGGTTTTGCTCAAGCCCAGCACGCCGATGAAAACGAACGACGACGCGGCCAAAAAGGTGAACAACCCCGCGTAGGAGCACGCTGACAACGCCGAAAACGCCAGGAACGTGCGGTGTGCGGCAATGTGCCGCCAGGTGGTCCACAAGCTTGCCCAGCGCAGCGCGTTGGCGTTCTTTTGCGGCACGGTCTCGGTAAAACGCCAGATCACCAGCGCCAGGCTGGCAGCGGCAAAAATGCCCAGCGCCAGCAAGGCGTAGCGCCAGCCCAGGGCGTCGGTCAGCAAGCCACCCGCAGGTGCGCTCAGGCAGGCGATGACGCCCAGGCCTGAAAGCCCCTGGCTCATTACCCGCGCGCCTTGCAGCGGCTGGTACAGATCGCGCACGATGGCGCGCGCACACATCACCGCCGCGCCCATGGCCGCACCCTGTACCGTGCGCCAGACAATCAGCCAGCCGATATCGGGGGCCACGGTACTGGCCAGTGAAGCCAGCACATAGGTCGACAGTCCGACCAGCAAAACAGGGCGTCGCCCGAAGCGGTCTGACAAAGGCCCCCACACCAGTTGCGACGCACCAAACGACAACAGCAGCGCGCTCAGGGTAAGCTGCGTTTGCGCCATGCTGGCTGAGAGTTCACCGCGCAGCACCGGCAGCGCGGGCAGGTACAGATCGGTGGTGACGGGCTGCAGACCCAGCAGCAGTGAAAGCAGCAGCACGATCAGGCCGTTGGGCATGGGCGGGACGAGATGTCGGGACGCAAGTGGCATGGCGGGGAGCGTAGCTGAGGGCTGGGATCAAGGGGAAAAGTTCCATTCTCGGGATCGGGCACGTCCGGCTGGGAAGCGATGCGCCATTTCGGCGACGCTGCAACAGCTTGATCAGCACCTTGAGCCAACATCACTCGACCCGGTTGCGGCCCTTTTCTTTAGCGGTGTAGAGCGCCTTGTCGGCGCTGGTGTAGAGGTGGTCGAAGTCGCGGTTTTCCGCAGCCGTGGTGCTGGCCACGCCAACGCTCACCGTGCTGTTGATCAGCCCTTGCTCCCAGGCCGTGGGGGTGCGCTGCAGATTGGCACGCAACTTTTCGGCCAGCTTGCGCGCTGCGTCCATCGTGGTGTTGGGCAGCAGGATGATGAATTCCTCACCGCCCAGGCGTCCGACCAGGTCGGTGCTGCGCACCGAATTGTTGGCTACCGCGGCGACGTTTTTCAACACCGCGTCGCCCGCCGGGTGGCCCCAGGTGTCGTTGACGTGCTTGAATAAATCCAGATCCAGCAGCAAGATACTGGTCGCCGAACCCTGGCGTTGCGCGCGGGCCAGCTCCTCGCGCGTCAGCTCGACAAAGGTGCTGCGGTTGTACAGGCCAGTCAGACCATCGAGCCGGGTCAGTCGCTGCAGATCTTTCTGGCGTGCTTGCAACTCGGCGTTGGCCGACTCCAGCTGCTTTTGATACATCTGGAGGTTGGTGAAATTTCGCCACAGCAGCAGCGACAGCACCCACCCCATGGCCACAGCGGCCAGACCGTTGACGCGGTTGGCGTGCAGCACCGCCGCGTTGGTTTGCGACCAGCCCACCGCCTCAAAAAACCAGGCGTAGGCGGCGAGATAGACCCCTGCGCTGCGCCCTGGCGGCCAATAAAGCAGCGCAGCGACCAGCATGCAGCCCATCCAGAACGTAGTGATGCCCGGAAAAACCAACTGGTTCAGTGCCACAAAGCCTGCGCTAAAGGTTAACGCCAGCACGGCCATAACCAGCGGCAACGCTTTGCTGCCAAGTGCATGGCCGCTGTGGCGCAGTGCGCGCGCGGCCCAGCCCAAGGCACCAAAGATCAACCCCATCGCCAGATGGGTCAGTAACAGCGCTAGCGTCAATTCAAACACCTGGTCATCGAGGGTGCGCACAGTCAGTGCCAGCCCCAGCCAGATGACCAGGGCTAGGTTGATGGCGGCGACCACCGGCGCCACGATGCGCGCGCGTTGCAGGTTCAGGGCAAGCGCTGCGGGCGCCACCTGCGTGTGCTCGGCGCGCCAGCGCGCGGCGCGTCGTCGGAGTTCCAAGATAAAGGTGTCCATGGGGTGGCCGCACTTTAGCATTGCCGCCACAGGTGTTGGCGCGGCGGGCGGCACAGCCCGCCGTGGTCTGCAATTCAGCCGTTCAGGACAGCACGCTGTCGGTACTCACGTGGCTGTAGCCCAGGGCGGTCGCCACCGCCGCGTAGGTGACCTGGCCGGCACAAACATTCAGGCCTTGCTTGAGGTGTGGGTCGTCCTTGAGCGCCGCTTTCCAGCCTTTGCTGGCCAGTGCTACCGCATGGCCGATGGTGGCATTGTTGAGCGCGAAGGTTGAGGTTCGCGCCACGGCACCGGGCATATTGGCCACGCAGTAATGCACCACGCCGTCGACTTCAAACGTCGGCTCGGCGTGGGTGGTGGCGTGGCTGGTTTCAAAACAGCCGCCCTGGTCAATGGCCACGTCGACCACCACCGCGCCCTTCTTCATCCGACTGATCATGGCGCGGGTCACCAGCTTGGGCGCTGCAGCGCCTGGAATCAAGACCCCACCGACGACCAGGTCGGCGTCGAGCACTGCGTCTTCAACGCTTTGCGCACTTGAGAATACCGTGTGGATGCGGTTGCCAAACACCAGGTCCAGCGCACGCAGGCGATCCACATTCTTGTCAAGCACTGACACCCGCGCGCCCATGCCCACGGCCACCTGCAGCGCATGCGTGCCGACCACGCCGGCACCCAGAATGACTACATGCGCGGCGGGTACACCAGGCACGCCACCGAGCAGGATGCCCATGCCGCCTTTGCTCTTTTCCAGGTGCGCAGCACCGGCCTGCACTGCCATGCGCCCGGCCACTTCGCTCATCGGCGCCAACAGCGGCAGGCCGCCACCGGGGCCGGTGATGGTTTCGTAGGCAATGCAGACAGCGCCAGATTTCACCAGCGCGGCGGTTTGCGCCGGGTCGGGTGCCAGGTGCAAATAGGTGTAAAGAATTTGCCCCGGGCGCAGCATGGCGCATTCCTGCGGCTGCGGCTCCTTGACCTTGACGACCATGTCGGCCTTGGCGAAAACTTCCGCAGCGTCAGTCATCAGCCGGGCGCCGGCGGCCTGGTATTGCGCATCGGTCAGCCCGATGGCCGCACCGGCACCGCTTTGCACCAGCACCTGGTGGCCGTGTTGCACCAGCTCGCGCGCGCTCGCTGGCGTCAGGCCAACGCGGTATTCATGATTTTTGATTTCTTTCGGGCATCCGATCAGCATGACAGGTCTCCTGTAGGTTTTTGAGGTGGGCAGTGTGGCGCTCTTGATCCTGTTTGAATAGGCTTATCAGTGGTTTCCGGCCACCATCGCGCCAGCTAATACAGCATCAAATTGCATTCTGTGTTGAGAATCGTTCTCATTTGATTACAATGCGACACATTCTCATTTACATCGCAACAATTTATTTATGAACAAGTTTTTTAAAAACGTCCTGTTCTTGCTGGCCTGTTCAGTCGGCGCGGCCGTGGCGCAACCGGTGGTGGTTTACTCGGCCCGCAACGAGCAGTTGATCAAACCCTTGTTTGACTTGTACACCCAGGAAACTGGTGTGGTGGTGCAGTTCATCACCGGCAGCGAAGGCCCACTGCTGGCGCGCCTGCGTGCCGAGGGCAAGAGCACCCCCGCTGACGTGCTGTTGACGGTGGACGCTGGCAACCTGTGGCAGGCGGCCAACGAGGGTCTGTTGCGTCCCA
>PFKL01000043.1 GCA_002784245.1 Comamonadaceae bacterium CG_4_10_14_3_um_filter_60_75 | reverse complement strand
CTCCTTTCAGCTGTGTTGTACGAGCCAGTTGGCCAGGCCCAGGGTGGCGCAGGCGTTTGTCACCGCCTGGCTCGGGTTGACCAGCCGCCAGGGCTGTGGCAGGTGACTCAGCGCCGTGAGCAATTGCAGTCCTGAACCGTCAATTTCTGCCACCTTGGCTGCTGAAATATCGAACTCCGTACTGCTCTTGGCGGTTTGCTCGGCAACCCAGGCCAACAGGGCGTCGCGGGTGTCGACGGCGTTGTAAATCGTCAATTCTTGGGGGAGCTCAAAGGAGTGACTCATGGCAAATTCCTGACCACAGATAAAAAACCACAACGACAATATGCGATGGGGTGGGGGCACCCACAACGCGGCAAACCATCAGGGCAGGCAGAGCTTGGACACCGCGTTGAGCAAGGACGAGGGAACAAACGGCTTGACCATCCAGGCCTTGGCACCGGCCGCCTTGCCTTCTTCTTTCTTGGCATCCTGACTCTCGGTGGTGAGCATCAGGATCGGCAGAAAGCGGTAATTGGGCAGCGCCTTGGCAGCTTTGACAAACTCAATGCCGTTCATGCGCGGCATGTTCACATCGCACACAGCCATATGAATCTTGCGCCCGTCAAGCAAGGCCAGCGCAGCCTGGCCGTCACCCGCTTCCAGAACCTCATAACCGGCGCCCTTGAGCGCCATCGCCACCACCTGCCGCAAGCTTGCGGAATCGTCAATCACCAAAATTGTCTGTGCCATCGTGTTATCACCTGTTTAAAAGAAAGTTGTGTCGTCACTGCCACTGGCGCCCGATACGCCCACGCTACCACCGTGTTGGTGTCGTTGCTCGGCCATCACATAACCCGCCTCCAGCCGCGCCAGCCATTGCGCGGGGTCGATTGGCGCGCCCTGCTTTTGCGTCATGGCCAGCTGCAGGCGCTCAATGTCGTCGTGCAGCAAGGTCATCATCTGGCTGATGCGGTCCTGGTACTGAAAGCCCTGGTACATGCGTTCGACCTGCTGGCTGACCATCTGGGTTTCGTGCTCAAAGGGCTTGGCAATCTGCGCAATGGCGTCAACGCAGGCATGGATCATCGCCATGACCTGCCCGATCGCTTGTACAGCCTGCGGCGTGCATCCGGGCAGCGCCGGCTGCAACACCTTGTCACACGCCTGCGCCAACTGGGTAATGCCGCCGTCGCCCTGCGCCAGCGCCGCACTGATCTGCTGCGACTGGCGCGCCGCCCGATCCAGATGCGGGCCGATTTCAGCAAAAGCCGACAGCATTTCGGTCACCGCGGTCTCCGACTGCGCACGCGAACCGGCCAGCTGCCGCGCCCATACGGGCAGCACCTGCGCGCTCAAACGAACTAGCGCCTGTGCGGTCTCTGCACTGGTCTGCCTATCAGACGTCATACGCCGAGCCACTCAGAATTCAGGTAACAGCCGCAGCCCAGCAAGCGGTTTTCGTCAAGCGGCACCACATACGATGACTTGGCCTGCACATCACGCGTGACCGGGTTGGTGATGGTGTAGTTGACCCAGCCGCCTTGTTCGTTATCGCAAACTTCCCAGGCGTCATCGACCAGCTTTTGTGCGTCTAGCCCGGCAATGGCGCGCAGGTCAGAGCCGTCTTTTTCCGGCATCGACCCGTGCACGATGTAAAACCCGGCGCGGTCAAAGATAAAAATGTACATGTCGCGGTCAATGAACCCGGCCTGTGGATCGTGGAAGTCAAGCACCGCCCGCTCATAGCCAACATTGCGGATGTGCACCATGGCGTCAAACACCAGTTGCCGCGCCTGATCGGCGGTGCCTTGGCGCAACTTGATATCGCCGACCGAAATTTCCAGCGTCGAGGCCTGACGGATCAAGCGGTCTGAATTGAAACTGGCGCGCTCAACCAACCGGGTGTTTTCCTGCGTCAGCACGTCCAGGTCGCCGACGGCTTGCACCACTTGTTCAAGCTCGGTGCTTTGGGAAGCGCTGCCTTCGGCCATGACGTTGATATTGAGAGCAATTTCGCCAATGCCCGAGACCAGGCTCTCCATCGTGGTGTTGACTTCGTTGATGCCCTTGACGGTGTCACCGACACGGCTGGCCGACTCGGCGATCAACCCACGGATTTCAGCGGCCGCGCCCTGGCTGCGTTTGGCCAGGTTACGCACCTCGGCCGCCACGACCGCAAAACCGCGACCCTGCTCACCGGCGCGCGCGGCCTCGACCGCTGCATTGAGCGCCAGCAGGTTGGTCTGGAAGGCGATGCCGTCGATCACGCCGATGATTTCAGACATGCGCCGAGAGGTCACCTCCAGCGGCCCCATGCTTTGCACTGCCTGGTGCATCATCCGCCCAGCGTTGTCGGCCTCCTTGTGCAGGCTCGCCGTCATCATGCTGACCTCTTGCGCCGCCTGCGCGTTGCGCGCCACGGTTTCGCTGACCCGTTTGACGTGCACTGAGGTCTGCTGCAGGTGCTCACCTTGGGCCTGCGCCCGCTCGGCCAACGAACGGGTGTCGTCCACCAGGCGCTTGCCGGTATCGCCCACCAACACGGCCGCGGTGCGGATGTTGGCGACGATGCTCGACATGCTGACGATCATCTTGTCAAGATGCTTGCTGAAGTTGCCCAGCGTCTGGACGCCAACGTTCACGGTACGCGTCAAGTTACCCTGCGCGGCCGAACGCATGGCGGATTCGGTGCGGTCACGCTCCTGGCGCGTGATGTTAAAAAAAGCCAGCTGCAGATAGAGCCATAGCAGCAACGCACCAACCAGCAGGGCAACGAGGCCACCGTATTCGACGTAGCTGTCTGCATCATGGGTCAACAGCGTGACGATCGTGATCAGCACGACCGCCAGCAGCGGCAAGGGCAGTATCCAGAAACGCACTCGGCCCGACAGTGGCTTGAGCAGGGCAATGGCGGGTGTCAGCAGATTCATGGTGTGCCTCTGGAGAAGGGGTTGACGCAAACTTGGGCTATTTCAGCGCTTGCTCGATCTTGACCTTCAAGGTCTCGGGCCGGGGCGGTTTGACGATGTAGCCGTACGTCCCCAGCGGCAAGGCCTGCCCCAGCGTTTCGGAGCTGGCGTCGGCACTCATGAAGATGACCTTCATGCCACTGACCAGCGGGTTGCTGTGCTTGCGCAGCTGCTGCACAAAGGCAATGCCGTCCATAGGCTGCATGTGAATGTCGGTGAGTACCAGGTCAGGCTTGAAACTAACCATGGTGCGCAGCGCGGTAGCGCCGTCGGTAGCCACCTCGATTTGCTGGATGCCAATGCGGCGCAGCGTGTTGACAACAAATTCGCGCATCACCGGGTCATCGTCGACCACCAGTATGCGCGCCAGTGAAAAAGTGATATTGCTCATGGCTCGAACTCTACTTCAGAAAGTCCTGGATTTCGGTCAGCAAGCCGCGCAATTCTGGCGCGAGCTGCTGGTACGCTGGCAGCAAGTCGGCAGCGGCAGCTGTTTTGCTGAGTTGCTCTACCGTGACCAGCTGCGCG
>PFKL01000128.1 GCA_002784245.1 Comamonadaceae bacterium CG_4_10_14_3_um_filter_60_75 | reverse complement strand
TTTTGGCCTTCTTGGTCACCGCTGACTTTTTGCGCACAGGACGAGACTTTGCAGCAACCGCCGGTTTGACCACGGCTTGCGCCGGTGTTGCCGCCGGTGCTTTGGCCGCGCCAGTTACCGCGGCGCCTTCAGCCACCGGCATGGCCACAGACTGCGGTGACTTCACAGCTGGCGCTGGTGCGACCGCCGGTGGCGGTACCACCGGCAACGCCTGTGCTGGCTCAGTCGACGGCATGACCACCACTGGAAAATCGGCAAGCACCACGTAGCGGCGAGTAAATTGGGTTGCACAGGTTGAATGCAACTGCACCGTCACCACCGGCTCGTCGACCAAGGCGCGAGACTGAATTCGGACTTTGTACGAGGGCGTCGCCACGCCAGGCTGTGGCGTCACCGTCACGGCGGCGGGCGCCTGGGGCGTGTCGGCATGAAAAACGTCGGCGGTAAAACACGATGCCGAGACATCTTCTTCGGGCGCAGTCTGGACCATCACCGACAAATCAAGACTGCGACCGATGACCACGCTGCCGCGCAGATCTCCCAGTGTGAACGCTTGAGGGGCCGTCACCAAGCCGGCAGTCAAAGCCAGCCCCAAGAACACACTGTAGAAAACTCTGCGCTTCAAGACATTGATCCCTTATTGCGATGCTGCAGTTTGTAGTAACTTGGTGGAGCATAACGCGAACTGGCGCTATTTTCTATCGAAAGCGGCAACATCTTTGGGTTTACACGCCATTTTTGGATAAGCTTGCGTTTCCAAGACAACCGTGCGCCCGTTTTCCAGCGGGTATGCCCACCGCTTATGTGCCAACTTCTCGGAATGAACAGTCACCTGCCGGCGAGCCTGACGCTGAGTTTTACCGGCTTTTCGCAGCGCGGGGGCTGCACCGACCACCATGGCGACGGCTGGGGCATCGCCTTTTTTGAAAGCGACTGCGCTGCCACCGGCAAAGGCGTGCGCCATTTTGTCGACAAATCAAGTGCGGCTACCTCACCGATCGCGCAGATGCTCAAAAGCTACCCCATCAAAAGCCACAACGTCGTCGCGCACGTGCGCAAGGCCACTGTGGGCAGCGTGGCGCTGGAAAATTGTCATCCGTTTGTGCGTGAGTTGTGGGGCCGCTACTGGGTTTTTGCCCACAACGGCGACCTGAAAAACTACGCGCCCAAACTGCACGGCAGTTTCAAACCGGTCGGCAGCACCGACAGCGAACTGGCGTTTTGCTGGCTGATGCAAGAACTGGCCAAATCACACGCCAATGTGCCCAGCGTCGACGAACTCACCTGCACGCTGCGCGAACTGGTGCCGCAGATTGCCAGGCACGGCACCTTCAACTTCTTGCTCAGCAACGGACTGGCGCTGTGGGCGCACGCCACCACCAAGCTGCACTATGTGCTGCGCGCGCATCCGTTTCACCAGGTCCACCTGAAAGACGAGGACGTAACGGTCAATCTGGCGCAGCTCAACAGCCCTGAGGACCGCTTGGCCATTGTGGTCACCGAACCGCTGACCACCGACGAAGACTGGGTGGCGATGCTGCCAGGGCAGCTGATGGTATTTGTTGACGGTACGCCGCTGGAGTGCAGCTGCCCGTCACACCACAGTCGGTCGATCCACGCGATGCAACACTGCGTGGCGCTGCGTCAAAGCAAGGCCGCTTCCAGCGCGTCGATAAACATCGCGGCCACGTCAAACCCGGTCTGATCGGTGATCTCCTGAAAACACGTCGGGCTGGTGACGTTGATCTCGGTGAGATGGTCGCCAATCACGTCCAGGCCGATCAACAACAGTCCGCGTGCGGCCAGCACCGGGCCAATCGCCTCGGCAATCTCTCGGTCGCGCGCGCTCAAGGCTTGCGCCACGCCCTTGCCACCGGCGGCCAGATTGCCACGCACCTCGCTGCCTTGCGGAATGCGCGCCAGGCAGTACGGCACCGGCTTGCCACCAATGACCAGAATGCGTTTGTCGCCCTGGGCAATGGCCGGTAGAAACTTCTGCACCATCACGCTCTGCGCACCCTCGCGGTTCAGCGTTTCGATGATCGAACCCAGGTTCAAGCCGTCTTCTTTGACCCGATAAATACCCATGCCGCCCATGCCGTCGAGCGGCTTGAGGATGATGTCATGGTGCGCGGCGTGAAAGCGCTTGATGTCTTGCGCGTCACGCGTCACCAACGTGGGCCCAATGAACTGCGGCCACGCCAGGATCGCCAGTTTCTCCGGGTGGTCACGCAGCGCGCGCGGCTTGTTGAAGACGCGCGCGCCCTCACGTTCGGCCTGCTCCAGCAGGTGCGTGGTGTAGAAAAACTCGCTGTCAAACGGCGGGTCTTTGCGCATGACCACCGCGTCGAAATCTTTCAGCACCGCAGGCCGCTCGTCGGGCGCTTGCTGTGCCGCGGTAAACCATGCGCTGGCCTCACCTGTGAGCGTGATGTCGCGCACAAACGCGGTCGCCGGCGCGCCGCGCTGCCACATCAGATCTTTGGGCTCGCACGCGCTCAATGCGTGGCCGCGCCTTTGCGCCTCGCGCATCATGGCAAAAGTGGTGTCCTTGTAAATCTTGAAAGATTCAAGTGGATCGGCGACAAACAACAACTTCATGGATGCATTTCCTCCGGACGATATTCAAATTTCAATTTTGCTACCCAGTTCGACCACCGCGTTGCTGGGCAGGTTCAGGAAGTCAGCCGCCGCGCTGGCGTTGAGGTGCATCTGGGCAAAAACTTTTTCGCGCCAGGGCGCCATGCCGCCGCCGAGCTTGGGGGCGACCGTATCACGGCTGAGGAAATAGCTGGTGGTCATGGGGTCAAGATCGCAGCCACGGCCCTTCATGTGCGTCAGCGCCTTGGGCAAATCCGGGTCATTCTTGAAACCGTAGTTCACCACCACCTGCCAGCAGTCGTGCCCCAGCGACTCGATGGTCAGACGCTTGTCCATGCCAATCCACGGGACCTCGTGATTGACCACGGTAATAAACAAATTAATCTCATGCAGCACCTTGTTGTGTTTGAGGTTGTGCAGTAAGGCGTTGGGCACCGTGCCCGGTGCCGCGGTCAGAAACACCGCCGTACCCGCCACTCTTGTTGGCGGACTGACAAACACCGCTTCCAGAAAACTCGGTAAGTCAATCGCGTCGGCCCTGAGTTTTTGATTCAACAAACGGCGGCCATCTTTCCAGGTAAGCATCAAGGTGTAGACACCACTGGCAATGAGCAACGGAAACCAACCGCCCTCGACCAGCTTCATCAGGTTGGAGGTAAAGAATGCCAGATCGACCAGAAAAAACACCCCGGTGGCCGCCACGCACAACAGCAGCGGGTAGCGCCAGGTATAGCGAATGACAAAGAACGTCAGTACAGTGGTGATCAGCATGTCCAGTGTCACCGCAATACCGTACGCTGCAGCCAGATTGCTCGACGACTTGAACAGCAGCACCGCCAGCACGATGGCAACAAACAGTCCCCAGTTCACGAAGGGCATGTAAATCTGGCCGGTTTCCTTGATGTTGGTGTGCCAAACCTGAAAACGCGGCAAATAGCCCAGCTGGATCACCTGCT
>PFKL01000231.1 GCA_002784245.1 Comamonadaceae bacterium CG_4_10_14_3_um_filter_60_75 | reverse complement strand
GCCTGGGCAAAAACCTGTGGGATTGCGCCGGTGCCTTCAAGATCGTCGCGTTTGACTATGGACCAATGTGCATACAAGCCCCGACAGGTATTGCCAACCTGCTGCGCCTGGGTTACCCGGTGAGCCAAATTTATTACTACCGCGGTGGCATGCTGGACTGGGAAGGGCTGGGCTTGACCACCGTGGCAGGTAACCGGCCGCTGCCAAAAGCACCGGCTACCCAATGAAAGCGCTGCCGCGTCTGGCGCTGGTGTTGGCATTGGGCTGCGCTTTGGCACCGGGTGCGCGCGCCGAACCGCTGCAGACTGTGCTGATGGTGTCGATTGACGCCCTGCACCCCACCGCCTTGCGCCCAGACGTTGCCCCCACACTTGAGACGCTCAAACACCCGGGTCAATTCACGCTGGAAGGACGCAGTGTGACCCCGCCGCAAACGCTGATTGCCCACACAGCCCTGCTGACGGGACTGACCCCTGAGCAAAGCGGCAAGCAAGACAACAACTGGAAACCCGGCCAAGCCCAAGTCAGCCATGAAACGCTGCTGGATGTCGCCAAGCGCCAGGGTTTTGATACCGCTTATTTTTATGCCAAACCCAAGTTGGGTTACTTGGTGAGCGCCTCGATCAGCCAGCAGGCCTTGGCGCGCGACGATGGAGTGGAGCGGGTGCAAGAATTTCTCAGCCAGCCCGGGCCACGTTTTGTTTTTTTGCACCTCAGCGGGCTTGACGATGTGGGGCCTGATAGCGGTTGGTTGTCGCCTGCGTATCTGGAAGAGTTGCGCTACATAGACCGCAGCCTGGCGCCGCTGGTCGCGCAGGTACGTGCCAGGGGTGCCTACCTGATGTTGATCACCAGTGACCATGCCGGGCATGAGCGCCTGCATGGCACCACTCACCCGGAGGACTTCAAACTGCCGGTGCTGCTGGAAGCCAGTCAAGCCCTGCCGAACTTGCTGCGGGATGGCTTGTCCATCACCCGGATCAAGTCCGTGGTGCAAGAAGCCATGAACCTGATTGGAGAAATGCCGTGAAAAAAATCGTGTTGACCGTACTGCTGCTGGCCGCGGTCGCTTGGGCTGGCCCTAACGACCCCTCCAAGTTTGATGGTTCGGCGCTTGGCGCGCAAAAAGCGGTGTACCAGTTCAATTTTGAAAACCCGCAAGACCTGGAGCAGGGGTTGGGCTACCTCAGCAACCACCTCAAGGCGCTCAAGCAATTTGGTGATGTGAGCCAATCGCAGCTGGTGGTGGTTGCTCATGGCAACGAACTGCACATGCTGTCGCGCCTGAACCAGGCCACCTACCCTGACATTTACGACGAACTCAAAGCGCTGGCAGACCAGGGCGTGCAGTTTCGCGTCTGCCGCAACGCTGCAACGTTTCGGGGCTATCAAGCAGATGATTTTTACGACGTGGTCACGGTGGTGCCCGCTGCGATGACCGAGCTTGCCAAGTGGCAGGCCAAGGGCTACGCCTACATCTCTGGCCGTGTGATCCGGCGCACCAAGCGCACGCCCCGTGCCAGCGAAGTGCATCAATAGTTGTATATCAGCAAACACTGATTTATATCAAGCGTTTTAGGTGTGTACCACCGCAAAATTCGTCCGATCTTTGAAGCACATTTTGAAAGGACCGGATACCATGAAACAACGCCTATTGACACTTATTGCGACCGTTTTGGTTGCAGCCTCGACCGCAGCGCTGGCTGCGCCCAGTGCGCCTTTGAGCACGCCTGAGTTGAAGGCCACCGTCGCCTCCAACGGCAAACCCACACTGGTTTTTTTCCTCAACCCGATGGGCGCACCGTGCCAGGCGCAACAAGCTGAACTGGACAAATTGGTACCGCAGCAAAAAAGCAAGTTCAATCTGGCCAACGTCAGCGTCATGGATCCCGGTGCTCGTCAGGCGTTTTACGATTACGGCGTGCGCAGCCTGCCGTCCTTGGTGTTGATTGACAAGGCAGGCAAGATCAGCAAGGTGTTTGCACCGGGCATCCAGAGCGCTGTGGCCATCAGCTCTGCGGTCAGCGCCTTGAACTGATGGAACTCAATGTGCTCACGCTGGCAATGGCCGTGGGCGCCGGGCTGGCCAGCGTGTTGTCGCCTTGCGTGCTGCCGGTTGTGCCGATCGTGATGGCAGGTGCTGAGCGTGATGACCGCCTGCGCCCTTTGCTGGTGGTGACCGGTCTGGCGCTGTCGTTCATGGCGATGGGCGCTGTCTCCTCGCTGTTTGGTGCGCTGTTGATTGGCAAGACGCGCGCCATTGAAATCGGTGCTGCAACGATCATCGTGCTGATGGGCTTGATGGTCATGTTTGACCAGAGTATTTTCAAACGCCTGAGCGGCCTCACATCGATTCAGGTCAACAGTCAGGGCCGCCTGGGCGGGCTGCTGCTCGGGCTGTCGCTGGGTGTGATATGGGTACCCTGCGTGGGCCCGTTTCTGTCAAGCACGTTGACGATGGTGGGCACCAGTGGCGAACTCTCCACAGGGATCACCTTGCTCGGGTTTTATTCGATCGGGCTGGCCATTCCGATGCTGATCATCGGCTACTCGTCGCAATGGCTGCAAAACAAAATCAAAAGTGTGCTTAAACATGAAGCAGCGTTGCGGTACCTCACCGGCGGCACGCTGGTCGCTTTTGGGCTCTACCAGATATTTCAGGGGAACCTGGCTTTTTGAACATCTTTTGGTGACAAAAGTCACCGAGTGCTTCATCTTTACATAACTTCGAGAAGCATGCACCGACGGTTCACCGGCCACGCGCACACTCGAATCTTCACAACCCCTGCACTTAAGGACTTCACCATGACATCGTCAATCAGCTTCAAAATCAAAACCCTGGCCTTGGCCGTCGCCCTGTCAACTGGCACATTGGCGCTTGCCGCCGACCCGATCACCGACCTGATGCAAGCGGCCAATGGACCCTACCGCATGGCGCTGTACAAGACCAACAGCAAGTCACAGGACGAGGCGCTGCAGGCCGTGACCCAGGCGCAGGAAACTTGGGCCAAACTTGCCACCCAGTACAGTGCCAAACCGGCGGCGCCGTACGACCGCGATCCGGCCTTTGCCGCGTCGGTTGCCGAGGTGAACCAGGTTTACGAACAGGCGCTCAAGCAGGTCAAGGCGGGTGAACTCACCACCGCCCACAACACGCTCGAGCGCGTGCGCGACGTGATGGCCGAGATGCGCCTGCGCAACAACGTGGTGGTGTTCAGCGACCACATGAATGCCTACCACAGCCAGATGGAAGTCATCCTGATCCATGGTGCCGACACGCTGACCCAGCCCAAGGGCTTATTGCAATTGACCGCGCAAACCGGTGCCCTGAGCTACCTGGCCAAACAGCTCGAAGTGCAGGCACCTGCCAACCTGAAAGCCAACCCCGAATTTGATGGTTTGCTCAAGGCAGTCAACCAGTCGGTAAGCAAGCTGGAAGCCGCTTTGCTCAACCAGGACGCTGCCGCGGCCAAGGAAGCAGCCAGCAAGCTCAAAGGCCCGTACAGCAAGTTGTTTGCCAAATTTGGTTGATATTCACAAACAGAAGCGAGCGTTCTATGAGCACATTTGATTCCATCGGGTTGATGAAAAGCATCAACGAAAACCTGGGGCCGTTTCGCAAATCGCAAACCGACACCATGACAGGCTTTGGTCAAATGGCCAAAGCCGCCATGGCCGAAGGTGCCGTCAGTGCCAAGCACAAGGAACTGATCGCGTTGGCCATTGGTGTCACGCAGCACTGTGCGGGTTGCATTGCCTTTCATGTGAAGGCCTTGCATCGGCTGGGGTGCACCCGTGCCGAACTCGAAGAGGCGCTCGGTGTGTGCGTCTACATGGGCGGCGGCCCGGGTTTGATGCTGGTGGCCGAGGCGCTGGCAGCCTGGGATGCAATGACGCCCGCCTGAGCCGGCAAATCTGTTCAAACCATCCGGCGCGGCAGGCACAGTGTGGCGCCCAGGCCGCCGCCGGGCAGGTTGGCCAACTCAAGCGTGCCGCCGTGCAGGCGCGCCACGTCGCTGACGATGGCCAGGCCCAGCCCCACCGAACCGTCGGCCTGGCTGCGCGCCTGGTCACAGCGGTAATACGGCTCGGTCACCCGGGTCAGCTCTTGCGGAACAATGCCGGGGCCGTCGTCCTGAACGCCCAGTCTTAGCCATTGGTGATCGTCCTGCACCGTCAGGGTCACGTTGCACGCCCCATGCTTGAAGGCGTTGTCTATCAAGTTTTGTAGCGCTCTGCGCAGGCCGGACAAGCGTCCAGGGTAGAAATTGCTTGCAATGCCTTGCAGTGTGACGGTGCGTCCCTGAACCCGGGCATCGTCGATCAGGCAGGCCAGCAGGGCATTCAGGTCCAACGGGCGAACTGCCTCCTGGCTTTGCTGTCCACGCAAATACGCCAGCGTGCTGTCGATCAGTGCAGCCATTGCATCGATGTCGCTGCCCAGTTGCTCACGCAAGTTGTCATCTTCGATCAGTTCGCAGCGCAAGCGCATACGCGTCAGCGGGGTACGTAAGTCGTGCGATACGGCGGCCAGCGCCCGCTCACGTTCTTCAACCAAGGCTCGAATGCGCGTTTGCATGGTGTTGAACGCTTTGGCTGCCTGCTGCATCTCACTGCTGCCGGTCTCGGACAAGGGTGCCGCGTCCAGGTCATGGCCGAGCCGATCGGCGGCCAGCGCCAACTGTGACAGCGGTTGCGTGGTTTGGCGCACCGCCAGCAGCGTGACGCCTGCAACCAGAGCCAAGGTCAAGCCCAGCTGTGCCAACAATGCGGTCGACAAGGCCGGGGTGGCAGCAGCCTTGGCCGCCTGCTCGGTCAAACGCACCCACTGGCCATCGGCCAACTGCACATCGACGCTGCGGGCCATTGCGCCGGGCACGCTGGCGCCAACAGGCCCATTGCCTTTGACCCTTACCTCGCGCGCGCCACCCAGGCGCTGTGCCAGGATTGCTGGTAAGGAGCCGCGGGGTGGATTGGGGTGAACCGCATCGGTGCTCAGAAATTCTGCCCGCAGGCCGCTGCGCGTCAGTGCCGCAAGGCTTTGCTGGCGCTGCGTCGGGGTGCTTGCTTCGAGCAGCTGCACCGCACTGGCAATTTGCTCAGAAAAATTTTGCCCACGCGCCTGTTGTACAACGTCAGTGCGCTCCTGGTTCTGCAGCAAAAAGCTCACCCCCTGGGATACCGCCAAGCCGAGCAACAGGATCAGCGCAATGCGGGCGTACAGGCTCTTGCTCAAGCGCATGGCAGCCCCGGGCAGTGCGCCTGGCCGATGACGGTGCTGGCCAGCACATAGCCTTCACCGCGGACGGTTTTGATCAGCTGTGGCTCGCGGCTGTCGTCGCGCAGGCGCTGGCGTAGCCGGCTGACCTGCACATCGACGGCGCGGTCGTAAGCCTCGGCCTCGCGGCCGTGGATGATCTCAAACAACTGGTCGCGTGTGACGACCCGGTTGGGGTGGTCCAGCAGTACTCGCAACAAGCGGTACTCGCCACCGGACAAAGGTGTGACGACGCCGTCGGGTGCGCTCAGGATGCGCTCGGCCGTGTCCAGACACCAGCCCGCAAAGCACAGGCAGCGGCTGGCTTCGGGCTGCAGATTGGGCGGCAGCGCGCGGGTGCGGCGCAGGATGGACTTGATCCGCGCCAACAGCTCACGCGGGTTGAAGGGCTTGACCATGTAGTCATCGGCACCCATTTCAATGCCGACGATGCGGTCGGCATCCTCACCGCGGGCGGTCAGCATCAGCACAGGCAAACTGGATTTGGCGCGCAGGTCGCGGCACAGCGTCAGGCCGTCGGTGCCGGGCAGCATCAGGTCAAGCACCAGCAAATCCACCGCGTGCTGCTGCAACAGTTGCCACATGGCGCGGCCATCGGCGGCAGCGATCGCCTCAAACCCGTTGCGGCTCAGGTAGTCTGTCAGCAAGCGGCGAATTTCGGGCTCGTCGTCGACGATCAGGATGCAGTCTTGTTTGTCCATGCTGTGTCCGTATTTTGCGGTGAATCGGGTCTTGGGGCCGCAAATGATCACGGGCTCAAAAAGAGGTGTTGTAACGCACTGTAACGCCAGCCCCGGTTGCAACAGCGCGATGCAAAAAGCCGCGCTTCAGACACACTGAAGCAACACGAGTGCAGTGCAATACACCTCAGGGACGCAGCAGGTGCAGCGCCCCACAGTCGAACCGGAGAACATCATGAAAACCGTCAATTTCTTTAAAACACTGGCTATTGGCACCGCGGTCGTAGCTGCACTGTCTGCCACCGTCATCGCCCAAGCGGGCCCAGGCTATGGACCCGGCGCTGGCATGGGGCCCATGGGCAATCAGCAGATGGTGCAAGGGCAAGGTGACGTTGGCCCAGATGGTCGTCCGGCACAGGCCATGCGCGGCGGACAAATGCAAGGTCAACGCGTTGGTCAATCGTTGCTGACGCCCGAAGAACGCAGCGCGAATCAGGCCAGGATGGCGGCGGCCAAAACCTATGAAGAGTGCAAGGCGGTGCAGGCCGAGCAGCACGCCGCGATGGTGACGCGCGCCACGGAAAAAGGCATCACCCTGCCCGCGCCGCAGTCACGCAGCTGCGACATGCGCAAAGCCCGTGGTTTTTTTGCCAGCTGAGGCGCTGACCGACCCCCTTGATTGACTGGAGCACACCATGGCATTGATACAAGCCAACAACATCACCAAGAGCTACCGCATGGGTGAGCAGGAGGTTCCCGCCCTCAAGGGGCTGACTTTCGAGATCGGCGAGGGCGCTTTTGCCGCCTTTGTCGGCCCCTCGGGCAGCGGCAAGTCCACGCTGCTGAACCTGATTGGCTGCCTGGACCATCCCAGCAGCGGCACGCTTCGGGTCAACGGGGTGGACGTCAGCAGCCTGTCGCGCAGCGCGGCGGCCACTTTCAGGGGTGAAAACCTGGGTTTTGTGTTTCAGGATTTCAACCTGGTGCCGGTGCTCAGCGCTTACGAAAACATCGAATACCCCTTGCTGATGGTGCGCGGCTGGAGCGAAGCCAAGCGCCGTGAGCGTGTCAACCAGATGATCGCCGCGGTGGGCATGACCGAGCAGGCGCACAAGCGCCCGGACCAGCTCTCAGGCGGGCAAAAGCAGCGCGTGGCGGTAGCGCGTGCGCTGGTGGGACAGCCCAAGCTGGTGCTGGCTGACGAGCCCACCGCCAACCTGGACCACGACACCGCCTACAAGGTGCTCAACCTGATGAAAGCCATGCGCGATGACTTTGGCACCAGTTTCATTTTTTCCACCCACGACCCCAAGATCATGCATGAAGCCGAGCAGACCTTCACGCTGGAAGACGGGCGGCTGACCGCAGGAGCCACAGCATGAAATCCACACTCAAACTTGCCATGCGCAACCTGTTGCGCTACCAACGCCGTACCCTGCTGACCGCGTTGCTGATCACGCTAGGCGTGGTGGCGCTGCTGCTGTTTGTGGCCGCAGCGGGCTCGTTCAAGCAAACCATGGTCGGCTCGATCACCGACAGCATGCTCGGCCACCTGCAGGTGCACCGCAAGGGCTACACCGCGTCAATGGACAATCTGCCGCTGACCATGAGCCTGCAGCCGCGCGCTGCCCTGCTGATCGAAGACGCGCTCAAGGCCGACCCGGCGGTAGCGGCGTATTCCAAGCGCGTCAAGCTCGGTGCCATGTTCAGTAACTTTACCGAGAACAGCAGCATCCGCTTGAACGGCATTGATGCCGCTGCCGAAGATGCCGCCGTGCCCGCTTTGCGTCAGCGCATCAGTGAGGGCGACAAAACTGGCCCACTGGTTGAACCGGGCAAAGTACTGGTACCAGCGCTGCTAGCCAAAGGCATGAAGGTCAAGCTCGGTGACCAGGTGGTGCTGGTCGCCACCAACGCTTCCGGCTCGGTCAACGGCAAGACCTTCACCGTGGGCGGCATTCTGGAAGGCATCACCGGCCCGGGCGGGCGTGACGGTTACATCGACATCAAGGACGCACGTGAATTGCTTCGTATGGACAAAGAAGAGGTGATGGAAGTGGCGGTGCGCCTGAAAGATATCGACCAACTGGCTGCAGCGCAAAAGCGCCTGACTAGCGCGCTCGACACCATCCGAAACAAGGAAGACAAGCCCGCCACTGAACTGCACACCTGGGCTCAGCTATCGCCGTTTGCCAATATCGTCAAGATGATCGACATGATGACTTTTTTCATCCGCGTCATGCTGGTGGCAATAGTGCTGGTGAGTGTGATGAACGTGATGCTGATGGCCGTCTACGAGCGCATCCGTGAGATTGGCACGCTGGCAGCCATTGGTACCCAGCCCAACAAGCTGATGGCGATCTTTTTGAGCGAAGGCTTGTTGCTGGGGCTGGCGGGTGCAGCAGCGGGCGTGGCGCTGAGTTATGCCGTGGTGGCTGCACTCAATGTCTGGCCGGTGGTGTTCAACTTTGGCCGTGAGCAAATTACATTGCACCCCAGTCTGGCTACGGGAGAAGTGCTGGGTGTGTTGGGCTTGGCGGTGCTGGTGTCGGGCCTGGCCAGTTTGCAGCCAGCCTGGCGCGCTGCGCGCATGGACCCGATCCAGGCCTTGCGCCATGTCTAAATTGAACGATCTGGAGAACCCCATGTTTGCTTTTAAAAATATAGCTGCTCTCACCCTGTTGATGCCGGTGCTGGCCTTTTCTGCTGTGGATGGCGTAGCCTTGCTCAAGAAGCTTGACCGCAACCTGGAGCCCGAGTCGTACGAAAGCTACCGCAAGCTCATCAACATTGAGCCCAACGGCAACAAGAAGGAGTTCGTGCTGTATTCGGTCAAGAAGGGTAAGGACAAAACCGCCAGCCTGTTTCTGCAACCGGCCAGTGACAAGGGTCGCACCACGCTGCGTCAGGGCGACAACATGTGGATGTACCTGCCCAGCGTGGGCAAGCCGATGCGCATCACCAGCCTGCAGTCGGTGACCGGCGGTGTGTTCAACAATGCTGACATCATGCGGCTGGATTACGCAGTGGAATACGACGTGGCCTCGGTTGACGAGTCCGGCAAGCTCTACACCCTGCACCTCAAAGCCAAAACCGGCGATGTCGCCTACGACAAGCTGACCATGACGGTCGACAAAAAGCTGATTCTGCCGATCGACATCCAGGCGTATGCCAGCAGCGGCATGCTGCTGAAAACCCTGCATTTCAAGGACATCAAGGATTTTGGCGGTGGCATCAAGCGCCCGGCTACCATCGAGACCGACAGCCCGCTGTACAAGGACTACAAATCGGTCATGCTGTATTCGGGTTTGAAAAAACGTGACGTCCCTGATGAAGTCTTCACCCAGGGCTTCATGGCGCGCATGGAGGAACTGCGCAAATGAAAACGACGCTGACCGCGCTGGCGTGCGCGCTTGCTGCCGCGTTGGCCAGCGCACAAGAGTTCAGCTTTGACGCGGCGGAATTCGAGAAAAAACCGCTGGAGTTTTCGGGTTACGTCGAACCCAAGCTGGAGCAGTTGGGGCTGCAGGGTGACAGTGCGTCTTATGCCCTTGCCTATCCCGGGCAGGCTGCGCGCAGCACGCTGTGGCGCAGTACGGTGACACTGGAGCTGGCGGCCAAAGCCAATCTGGGCGACTGGGTGCTGGACGCGCGCGCCCAGGGCAGCCAGGCCAATGACGCGTTGGTGAACCGCACCGATGACTTGCGGGTGATGGAGGGCGGCGCACGCTACAGCGCCGGGCCCGGCCTGACGCTGGACGTGGGCAAGCGCGTGCAGCGCTGGGGCAAGGGCTACGCGCTGACCACAGTGGGTTTCATCGAGCGCCCCAAAGACGCCACCGATCCCACCGCCAGCCGCGAAGGCTTTTTCATGGCCAGCGGTGATTTCACACGCAGCCTGGACGGCCCCATCAGCGCTGTCAGCTTGACTGGGGTGTTGCTGCCCACCGATGGCATCACCAACAGCGACTTTGGCAAAAGCAATGACCTCAACCCGGCGGCACGGCTCTATCTGCTGGCCTGGGACACCGACCTCGACCTGATGTGGCGCGCTGCGGGGGCCCGACCCGAGGCCTTTGGTGTCGATTTCTCGCGCAATATCAGCAGCAATCTGGAACTCCACGGCGAGTGGGCCCTACAGCGCAATGCGACGCGTAACGTCGTCAGCCCCAGCGGCGTGGTCAGCAGCCAGGTTACCGATACGCGGTCGTGGCTGCTGGGCTTGCGCTACCTGACGGCCAGCGAAGTGACCTGGATTGCCGAGTGGATTCACAACGGGGCGGGTTTGAGCGATGCGGAATTGGCTGATTACAACCGTTTTCTGATCAGCGCCACAGCACCTGGTGCACCCGCCGCGCTGGCAGCCAAGGTGGTCACCCTGGGGCAAAGCGGCATGGGGCGGGCCAATCCGGGGCAAGATTATCTGTACGTCAAAGCCAGCGTAAGCGAACCGTTGGGCTGGGTTTACGGTAGCGCCGCAGTGACCTGGATGGCCAATGCGCAAGACCATAGCTGGCAACTGACACCCGAGCTTAGCTACACCGGTTTCAACGGGTGGGACTTGCGCGCCCGCCTGGGTTGGCTGCAAGGCGCAGCCTTGAGCGAGTTTGGCGAAAAGACGCTCGAGCGCAAACTCGAATTGACCGCGCGCTACAGTTTTTGATGCCCTCTTGAATATACCCTGGTGGGTATCATATGAGCGGCATGAAAGGACAAAAATCCATGGGACCCACACTTCACGTCGTCTGTACCGCGTGCAACGCTACCAATCGCATTCCACAAGCTTCTGAAGGCAAAGAATTGAATTGCGGCAGTTGCCACCAGCCCCTCTTTGGCAGCGAGCCGCAGAGTCTGGATGCTGCCGGTTTTCAGGCACAGATCAGCAAGAGCCAGATACCCGTAGTGGTCGATTTCTGGGCGCCATGGTGCGGCCCGTGTCGGGCCATGGCACCTGCGTTCCAGCAAGTCAGCGCGCTGATTGGAACGCGCGCACGCTTCATCAAGGTCAACACCGAAGAGCAGGGCGCGCTGGCGAGTCGCTATGCCATCCAAAGCATTCCGACGCTGGCTATTTTCAGCGGTGGGCGTGAAATTGCGCGTCGTTCAGGCGCCTTGCCCGCCAGTGAATTACAGCGCTGGGTGCAGTCGCTGTTGTAAACAAAAAAGTGTCGCAGCGTTGAAGCTGCCGTCCTGGTGTAGTGTTGCGCGCTTGATGGAACAAATAAAAACGATGGATTTTGGGTCAGGGCAAGGCGCAAACCACGCGTTTTTATGTTCCAGATAGCGTGCAACACTGCACTA
>PFKL01000059.1 GCA_002784245.1 Comamonadaceae bacterium CG_4_10_14_3_um_filter_60_75 | reverse complement strand
GCCGAGCTGGCCAAGCGCCGCGCTGAGCAAGACGCGCTGGGCTGGAAACCGGCCAAGCCACGGCCACGCAAGGTGTCGGCTGCGCTCAAGGCTTATGCCAAGTTGGTGATGTCGGCCGACAAGGGCGCGGTGCGTGACCTGTCCTTGCTGGAAGACTGATCCGTCGGCAATGCTGCTTCATCCGCAAATTAATCCGATAGCGTTGCAACTCGGTCCGCTGGCCGTGCATTGGTACGGGCTAACCTACCTGGCGGCCTTCGGTCTATTCATCTGGCTGGCGCGCCTGCGCCTGCACCACGAGCCCTTTGCCTCGCTCAAGGGTACCCAGGCCTGGAGCGCCCGTGATGTTGAAGACATCCTGTTCCTGGGCGTGATGGGTGTCATCCTGGGCGGACGCATCGGTTACTGCCTGTTTTACAAGCCAGGCTACTACGCCGCACATCCGCTGGAGGTGTTTGCGGTGTGGCAGGGTGGCATGAGTTTTCATGGCGGCATGCTGGGCGTGATTGTGGCGGAGGTCTGGTTTGCCTGGTCGCGCAAACGGCCGCTGCTGCAGGTGGCTGACTTTGTGGCCCCTTGTGTGCCGACCGGTCTGGCCATGGGGCGATTGGGCAATTTCATCAACGGTGAGCTCTGGGGCAGGGTGGCCAGCCCTGATTTGCCTTGGGGCATGGTGTTTCGCGGTGCCGGCGACTTGCCACGGCATCCGTCGCAGATTTACCAGTTTTTGCTTGAAGGGTTGTTGCTGTTTGTGTTGCTGTGGCTGTACGCACGCCAGCGGCGCCAGCGCGGGCAGGTGGCGGCAGCGTTTTTGTTTGGCTACGGCGTACTGCGTTTTACGGCTGAATTTTTCCGCGAGCCCGATGCGTTTTTGGGGCTGCTGGGTTTGGGCCTGAGCATGGGGCAGTGGCTGTGCGTGCCGATGATCCTTGGCGGTACCGGGTTGTGGTTCTGGGCCCGCGCACAACCGTTAAAGTTATAAGAGAAATTGGCCTCTAGCCCTTATTCTATAAGCGCAAGCAGCTATTCATAATATAGTATTTCGGATACTCTTTTTTCATATCACCTGCCATGTCTGCTCGCGTTACCTGCCACTTCGACCATGGTGTGGCCCACGTTACCCTGAGCTATCCCAAGCGCTTCAACGCCATGAGCCGCTCCATGTGGCGCGAGCTGGGCTCCATTTTTGAGAACATTCAACACAGTGCTGACGTGCGTTGCGTGTTGGTGGCAGGGCACGGCGCGCATTTCTGCGCAGGTGGTGACATTTCCGAGTACGCCAGCTTCCGGTTCGAAGAGGCGAGTTTGCGTGCGTTTCACGAGCAGGATGTCTGGGGTGCACTGGATGCGATGTCGCGCTGCGACGTGCCGATGGTGGCGCAGATCGCTGGCAACTGCATGGGTGCGGGTGTTGAGATTGCCAGTTGCTGCGACCTTCGCCTGAGTGCCGAGTCGGCTCAGTTTGGCGCGCCGATCGCCAAGCTTGGTTTTCCCATGGCGCCGCGTGAGGTAGCGCTGGTCGGGCGCGAGTTGGGGCTGAATACGGCCCGGCAAATGCTTCTGGCGGCAGCGGTGTTCACCGCGCCCGAGCTCTTGCAGCGTGGTTTTTTGAGCCGGGTGGTGGCCGATGTCGACCTGGCCGCAGTGGCACAGGCCACGGTGCAGCGGATCACCGCCCTGGCGCCGCAGGCGGCACGCCTGAACAAGCAAACCATTCGCACATTGAATCAGCATCCAGCCCTTATGAGTAATTCGATCGATGCTACATCTTTTGGTGCAGATGACGGGTTGTTGGGTGACTTGCTGGCGCATGCCTATGATTACGCCAGTAGCGCCGAGCAACGCGAAGGTATCCATGCCTTTCTGGAAAAACGCCAGCCCCGGTTCTGATGGTTCACTGGTTTGAGGAGAAACCTTGACAGAAAAAAATTGCAATTTGTACGCGCATCTACGTCACGCGTTTCCGTCTTATCTGGACGCTTGTGCAGTGGAGACTGACACTGGTCTGTTGTACAGCTGGCGCGACCTGGAGCGTGGTACGGCGGTGCTGGCCAATTTTTTGTACTCGCTTGACTTGGCGCCTGGCGCGCGCGTGGCCGCCCAGGTAGACAAGTCGGTTGAAGCGCTGATGCTGTACCTGGCTACCCTGCGTGCGGGCTATGTGTTTTTGCCGCTCAACACGGCGTACCAAAGCGCCGAAGTAGCGTATTTCATTGGCGACGCCGAGCCCGCGGTGGTGGTGTGCACTGCCAGAAACTTTGACTGGGTCAGCAAGCTGGCGTTCAAGGCGGGAACGCAGTGGGTTTTCACCCTGAATGATGATCGAACTGGCAGTTTGCTGGAGCGTGCCGTGCACGCCTCGGACCAGCCGTTGTGTGCCGCCAGGAAGGCCGAGGATGTGGCCGTCATCATCTATACCAGCGGAACGACCGGGCGGTCCAAAGGCGCCATGCTGACGCACGGCAACATGCTGAGCAACGCCCTGGTGCTCAAGGATTGCTGGGGCTGGCGCAGCGCAGCGCAGGGCGGCGATGTGCTGATCCATGCGCTGCCGATCTTTCATGTGCACGGTCTTTTTGTCGCCATTCACGGCGCGTTAATCAACGGCAGCAAGATGATCTGGCTGTCCAAATTTGACCCCAAAAGAGTGGTTGAAAAATTGCTGCAAGCGACAGTTTTCATGGGGGTACCAACGCTTTATGTGCGTCTGCTGGCTGAGCCGGGTTTGACTCAAGCGGCTTGTGGCCACATGCGCCTGTTCATTTCTGGCTCAGCACCCTTGCTGATGGATACCTTCAAGGCCTGGCAGGCCCGCACCGGCCACACCATCCTGGAGCGTTACGGCATGAGCGAAACCATCATGCTGACCTCCAACCCCTACCGGGGCGAGCGCCGCGGTGGCACCGTCGGTGCGCCGCTGCCGGGTGTGTCCTTGCGGGTGGTCGACGAGCGCAATGCACCGCTTGCTGCTGGCGAGATCGGCGATATTCAGGTCCAAGGCCCCAACGTGTTTGCCGGTTACTGGCGCATGCCGGAGAAAACCGCAGCCGAGTTCACGGCGGACGGCTTTTTCAAAACGGGCGATGTCGGCAAACAGGATGCGCAAGGGTACGTGACCATCGTCGGGCGCAGCAAGGACCTGATCATCAGCGGCGGTTACAACGTTTATCCTGCCGAGTTGGAGAGCTTTATCAATGACTTGCCCGGTGTGGCCGAAAGTGCGGTGGTGGGCGTGCCGCATCCGGACTTTGGCGAGGTGGGGGTGGCAGTGGTGGTGCCCCGTGCGGGAGCCAAGGTTGCGGCAGATGACGTCTTGGTGCAAATCAAGGCCAGTGTGGCCAACTACAAGGTACCCAAGCAATGTTTCGTGGTCTCTGACTTGCCGCGCAACGCCATGGGCAAGGTCCAGAAAAACCTGTTGCGCCAGCATTACGCTGGTGACCCGCGCGGCACCGACTGATGTCTTCGGTGTGATTACTTTCATGACGGGTGCAGCATGACCTTCAAAGCACTGGTGGTTGACGATTCGCAGGACAACCTGACCCTGGTTGAAGAATTGCTGGGGCGCATGGGCGATATTGAGACCATCGGGTTTACCAGCGCACTGCGTGCGCTCGGCTGGCTACGGGACCATGACGCCGATCTGGTGCTCGTCGATTACATGATGCCCGAACTCAACGGGACCGAGTTCATTCGCCGGTTGCGCGCTGTAACTGGCAAAGCCGAAGTGCCGGTGTTGATCATTACCGCCAACGATCAGAAACACATCCGCTATCGGGCGCTGGACGCGGGTGCGACCGATTTTCTGTCCAAGCCGCTGGACAAGGTTGAATTCATGGCACGGGTCAGCAACCTGTTGCAGTTGATTGTGGGACGAAAGGCTCTGAAAGACCGGGCGTCCTGGTTGGCCGATGAGGTGCGCAAGGCCACCGCCGAGATTGTCCAGCGAGAGCGCGAGACGGTGATCCGTTTGTCCAAGGCAGCCGAGTACCGCGATCCGGAGACCGGTGCCCATATTTTGCGCATGGCGCATTATTCGGAGTTGATTGCCAGGGGTTTGGGGATGTCCAAGGCTGAACAGGAACTGATCCTGGAGGCTGCGCCGATGCATGACATCGGTAAAGTTGGCATTTCGGACAATATTTTGCTCAAGCCGGGTCGATTGACGCCCGAAGAGTTTGAGGTGATGAAGCAGCACGCTGCCTATGGGTTCGAGATTTTGCAGGACAGTTCGTCGCGCGTGCTGCAGGCGGGTGCCGCTATCGCGCTGGGACATCATGAAAAGTACGACGGCACAGGCTACCCGAATGCGCTGGCGGGTGCAGCGATACCGATTTTCAGCCGCATTGTGGCTGTGGCCGATGTCTTTGACGCGTTGACCTCAGAGCGGCCGTACAAAAAAGCCTGGTCGCTCGAACAAGCTGCGGAGCACATCAAGATGGGTGCGGGAACGCACTTTGACCCCAAATGCGTGGCGGTGTTTGTCTCGCACTGGAGTGAAGTGCTGAAAATACGTCAGCGCTTCAAGGACGGCCACTGAAGCGTTGACCGCTCGTTTTTTAGCGCAGTACCAGCACCGGAATGTGCGAGTGCGTCAGCACTTGCTGCGTCTCGCTGCCCAGCAGCAGGCGCTTGACGCCATTGCGACCATGCGAAGCCATGACGATCAGATCGCATTTGTGTTTTTTTGCCGACGCAATGATGGCATCTGAAACAATGTCGGATTTGATGGTCAGCGCCTTGGTCTTGACGCCCTGCAGCTCAGCTGCTTTTTTGACGTCGTCAACCACCGCTTGCCCTTCTTCGGCCCATTGCTTTTCGATGCGACCCACCTCGGCGGCCTGCAGCGCGAGGCCGCCCTCGAAATAACTTTGGGGGTAACGGGGAACCACTTTGAGCGCGACCAAGTCGGCACCAGCTAACGCTGCCAAAGAGATGGCGCTGCTGACGGCTTTCTTTGACAGTGATGAACCGTCGGTTGCAACCAGAATTTTGTCGTACATAGTGAACTCCTGTTGGTTGACAGGGTCAGCATACGCCTATACTTTTCGTTCATATTGATTTGGGTCAGAAATTTGTTGACTTCACCTGAAACCTGCAAGCTGCCTGGCGACGGTCCCGCTGCCCCATCGCTGGCAGCGATGCATTTGCTGGACGACGAATCTGAGTGGTCTGCGTTTAGCCGGCCGGTGCCGGATGGCTTGGGTCGCTGGGAATCCAATGTGATGATCGAGGGCATGCACTGTGCTGCCTGCGCGTTGACGGTGGAAGATGCACTCAAAGGGGTGGCGGGCGTGGTCTCGGCCGACGTCAGCTCCGGGAGTCAGCGCGCGAGGGTGGTCTGGCAAGCAAACCAAGTGGCACCGTCGCGCTGGATGCAGGCAGTTCAAGATTCGGGGTACCGTGCCGTTCCGGCCAATGACACCTTTAGTCGCGAGCGACGCAAACGCGAATCACGCCAAGCTTTGTGGCGTTTGATGGTGGCGGGGCTGTGCATGATGCAGGTGATGATGTACGCCTATCCTGCTTACGTTGCCGAGCCGGGTGACTTGTCTGCCGAGATGGAACGTCTGTTGCGCTGGGCTTCCTGGGTATTGACCTTGCCAGTGATTTTTTTCTCTTGCGGACCTTTTTTCTCCAGCGCCTGGCGTGATGTGGTGCACCAACGCATCAGCATGGACCTGCCGGTTGCGTTGGGCATGCTGATCACTTTTGTCGTCAGCACCGCTGGCACATTTGATCCAGCGGGAATTTTCGGGCGCGAGGTTTATTTTGATTCGCTCACGATGTTCGTTTTCTTCTTGCTAACGGGGCGCTGGTTCGAACTGCGTTTGCGCGACCGCACGGCCGGTGCCCTGGAGGCGCTGATGAATCGTTTGCCAGAGGGAGTGGACCGACAGCTCGCCGATGGCCAGTTTGAGCGGGTGGCGATTCGTCGCTTGCAAGTGGGTGATCTGGTCCGGGTACTGCCCGGGCAGGCGTTTCCCGCCGATGGCGTGCTGGTTCGGGGACAGACGTCTGTCGACGAATCGCTGTTGACAGGGGAGTCCAAACCGGTGGCGCGTGCCAGTGGCGACGAGGTGATTGCAGGTAGCCACAATCTGGCGGCCATGGTGATCGTGCGGGTGACGCGTCTGGGTGACGAGACGCGCTTCGCACAAATCGTCAGATTAATGGAGAGCGCTGCTACCAGCAAGCCCAATTTGGCGCGGCTGGCCGATCGCATCGCCAGACCGTTTCTGATGGCTGTGTTGATCGCTGCGGCAGCGTCGTGTGCATTTTGGTGGCGCACTGACCCTGAAAACGCGTTGATGGTCGCAGTCGCGGTTCTGGTGGTGACGTGCCCGTGCGCGCTGTCCCTTGCAACGCCCGCGGCCATGCTGTCGGCTGCTGGGGCGTTGGCGCAGCGCGGTGTATTGGTGCGTCGGATCGATGGGTTGGAAGCGCTGGCGGGCGTGGATACGATTGTTTTCGACAAAACTGGCACGTTGACCAACGATACGCTGGTGTTGGCCAACACGGTTTGTCGAGATGGTTACACACCCCAGCAGGTGTTAGCCCTGGCCGCGGCACTGGCCCAATATTCATTGCACCCCGCGTCAAGAACTTTGGTTAGTGCGTTTGCCAAAGAGACCCGTGCGCCGGTTTGGCAAGCCAGCGATGTCGTTGAGACGCCAGGGCAGGGTCTTGGTGCAACGGTTGCGAACTGTGAAGCTGGCGGTCAAACGGTGACTTTGCGACTGGGTTCGGCAGCATATTGCGCCGTGGAGCGTGCGCAGACTGGTGACTCGCAGGTGTTTTTGAGCGATGGCCAGGGCTGGCTTGCTACGTTTGAACTGCAAGAAGACGTTCGTGCGGACGCTTTGCGCACCGTGCGTGCCTTGAAAGACAGTGGGATGTCTGTGTACCTGCTGTCCGGCGACGCGTCGGATGCTGCCAGGCGGGTGGCACAACAAATTGGTATCACGGAGTTCAAGGGACAGTGCACCCCGCAGGAGAAGCTCGATTTCCTGCGGAACCTGCAACTCAGTGGACGCAAGGTAGCGGTGGTCGGTGATGGGTTGAACGATGGCCCGGTGCTGGCTGGGGCCCATGCATCGTTCGCTTTTGGTCGGGCTGTACCCTTGGCGCAAGCGCAGGCTGATTTTTTGGTTTCCGGGCAGCGGTTGGCCGACGTTGCCTGGGCCTGTGACCTGGCGCGACGTACACTTGCCGTGGTAAGGCAAAATCTATGGTGGGCGGCCGGGTACAACGCGGTTGCTGTTCCACTAGCGGTAGCGGGGTTTATGCCTGCTTGGGCTGCCGGGATCGGCATGGCCAGCAGTTCGCTGTTGGTCGTGCTCAACGCTGTTCGCTTATCCAAGGACCAAACAACGCCAAGGGCAGATTGATGGACATACTTTATTTGCTGGTGCCGTTTTCTGTTGGCTTGATTTTTTTTATCATCGGAGCGGTGTGGTGGGCCATTCACAGTGGTCAGTTCGATGATGTCGAAAAAGAAGGCGAAAGAATTCTTAAGGATTGATAAGATTTTGAATTGAGTTTGATTTATGTCAAACGATTTTCAATTTGGACCGACGAAACTTCGCCGGATTTTTATGAAAAGAGGTGAACATGGCATTTCCTAATTCGCAGGCAACAACGTACAACGACAAAGTCGTTCGACAGTTTGCCATCATGACCGTGGTGTGGGGCGTAGTGGGCATGCTCGTTGGCGTGATCATTGCCGCTCAACTGGCTTGGCCAGAGCTCAACATGGGTATTTCCTTTCTTTCTTTTGGCCGCTTGCGTCCTTTGCATACCAACGCGGTGATTTTTGCGTTTGGTGGTTGCGGGCTGTTTGCGACGTCTTACTACGTCGTGCAGCGGACATGTCAGGTTCGTTTGTTCAGCGACAAATTGGCCTCGTTGACTTTCTGGGGTTGGCAGTTGGTCATTCTCTCCGCTGCTGTCTCTTTGCCGCTGGGTTTTACCCAGGCCAAAGAGTATGCGGAATTGGAATGGCCCATTGATATTTTGATCACCGTCATCTGGGTTGCTTACGCAATCAACTTCTTCGGTACCATTGGCACACGCAAGGTCAAGCACATTTATGTGGCAAATTGGTTCTTCGGCGCGTTCATCATGGCAGTGGCGTTGCTGCATCTGGGCAATAGCGCGGCTTTGCCGGTCAGTCTGAGTGGCATGAAATCCTATTCGGCTTATGCTGGTGTCCAAGACGCCATGGTGCAGTGGTGGTACGGCCATAACGCGGTGGGTTTCTTCCTGACCGCGGGCTTCCTTGGCATGATGTATTACTTCATCCCGAAGCAAGCCGGTCGTCCGGTGTACTCCTACCGTCTTTCGATCGTCCACTTCTGGGCGCTGATTTTTACTTACATGTGGGCGGGTCCGCACCATCTGCACTACACCGCCTTGCCTGACTGGACGCAGTCGCTTGGCATGGTGTTCTCGCTGATTTTGCTGGCACCAAGCTGGGGCGGCATGATCAACGGCATCATGACCTTGTCGGGCGCGTGGCACAAGCTGCGTGACGACCCGATCCTGCGCTTTTTGATTGTGTCGCTCTCTTTTTACGGTATGTCGACCTTTGAGGGCCCCATGATGGCGATTAAGACGGTGAATGCGTTGTCGCACTACACCGACTGGACCGTGGGCCATGTTCACTCGGGTGCCCTGGGGTGGGTGGGTCTGGTGACGATGGGTTCCATGTATTACCTGATTCCGCGTTTGTTCGGTCAAAAGCAGATGTTCAGTGTCAAGGCAATTGAAGTTCACTTCTATATGGCCACTGTGGGTATTGTTCTGTACATTGCTGCGCTCTGGATCGCTGGTGTGATGCAAGGCCTGATGTGGCGTTCAATCAACGCAGACGGCACCCTGACCTACACATTTGTGGAGTCTGTCAAGGCCAGCTATCCGTTTTACGTGCTGCGCTTGGCGGGTGGTTTGCTGTATCTCTCGGGCATGGTCATCATGCTGTGGAATACAGTAAAAACAGCGACTGCTGGTCGCTCGGTCACCGTCACCATCCCGACTGTTGTCGCACACGCTTGAGGTAATAAAAAATGTCAACTTCCAATCAAAGCGGCGGCTTTTCGCATTCAACCATCGAGTCCAACAATGGGTTGATGATTGTCTTGATGTTAATTGTGCTGTTGTTTGGTGGCTTGGTGGAGATCGTCCCCCTGTTCTTCCAGAAATCGACAACGATTCCTGCCCCGGGACTGAAGCCCTACACGGCGTTGCAGCTGGCTGGGCGCGATATTTACCAACGTGAAGGCTGCTATAACTGTCATTCGCAGATGATCAGACCTTTCCGCGCGGAGACGCTGCGTTATGGTCCCTATTCAAAAGCCAACGAATTTGTCTATGACCACCCGTTTCAATGGGGTAGCAAGCGCACTGGCCCGGATCTGCACCGCGTTGGCGGCAAGTACAGTGACCAGTGGCAAATTACCCACCTGAACAACCCGCGTGACTTGGTTCCCGAATCCATCATGCCGGCGTATCCATGGCTCATGACCGCTGCGGTTGATGCCGCCTCGATTCCGTCGCACATGAAGACGCTGCGTACTTTGGGTGCGCCTTATACAGATGCCGAAATCACGGCGGCACCCGAAGAACTCGCCGGCAAGACCGAAATGGACGCCCTCGTGGCATACCTGCAGGTTCTTGGGACGACCTCCAAGTAAACAGGATACAGCCATGGAAACCGACGTCAATATGCTTCGCTCACTGTTCACAGTGGTCAGCTTTGTCAGTTTTGTTGGAGTCATTGTGTGGGCTTACTCACGCAAGAATTCTTCCGATTTCGAACAAGCAGCCCACTTGCCGTTTGAGCAGGATTGAACCCCACACCCGATAGGAATAAAAATGAGCGACTTCACGAGTAACTTTTGGGAGATTTACATCTCCGGTATTTCTCTGGTCGGTATTGCTGCCTGCCTGATTCTGCTGGTTGTCACCGGAAGAATGAAAGCAGCGACTGCCAGCGATAACACGACGGGCCACGTGTGGGATGGCGATTTGCGTGAGATGAACAATCCTCTGCCGCGCTGGTGGTTGTACCTGTTTGTCATCACGATCGTCTTTTCCTTGATCTACCTTGCTTTGTACCCAGGCTTGGGTTCATTTCCTGGCAAGTTTGGCTGGACTTCGGCTGGTCAGCATACAGCTGAGGTGGCCAAAGGCGAACAGGAAACGGCGCCAATCTATGCCCGATTTGTATCCATGAAGCCGGAAGACGTCGCCAAGGATGCGCAAGCGATGGCCATTGGTGAGCGCCTGTACAGCAACAATTGTGCACAGTGTCATGCTTCTGACGCCCACGGTAACAAGGGTTTCCCCAATCTGACCGACGGTGATTGGCTTCATGGCGGGACAACTGAAAAGATCAAAGAAACCCTTACGGGAGGTCGGATCGGCAACATGCCGCCGATGGCCGCAGCTGTGGGTAGTGCTGATGACGTGAAGAATGTGGCGCAATATGTGTTGAGCCTGTCGGGTAGTCCACACGACTCCACCCGTGCCGCGCTGGGCAAAGAAAAGTTTGCTGTTTGCGCTGCTTGTCACGGACCTGAAGGCAAAGGCATGGAAGTTGTTGGTTCTGCCAATCTGACGGATAACATTTGGTTGCATGGGTTTGGCGAAAAGGCCATTATTGAAATGGTCAACAACGGCAAGGTCAATGTCATGCCTGCGCAGTCGATTGCCAACGGCGGCAAGCTGACCGACGCGCAGATTCACGTTTTGACAGCGTACATCTGGAGCTTGTCTAACAAGTCTTGAAGTCAGAGCTTTGCCAGGGTGTCGCGCCAGCCGTGACAGCCCCGTTGTGTTGGGTGGCCGCCAGGTCACCCAATTTTTTTATAACGATGTTTCGGTGTTTTTCGCTGGCACATTTTTCTGAGGCGTATTCAATGGATAAAAACAGCACTCAAGACGGACAAAGTTGGTGGCGGTTTGGCCATGTCTGGCTGGTGATTGCCGGGCCTGCGATTGTTGTTGTTGCAGGGTTTGTGACGTTTTATTTGGCTCTATCAAGCCCAAATGAAATCATCACCGATGAAATCTATCGGCAAACTATTGAGGCGACGCGAGAAAAAGGACTGGTGGCAATGCCGGCAGAACTGGCTCCTGCCGTGCAGGCCAGAAATCATGCGATTACTGGCGAGGTGCCAATCGGAAAGTAACCGGCTTACTTGGGGTTGACGATTTCCTGCAGCGCTTGCGTATTCAGTATTCTGACGTGGCGTTGTTTAACTTCGACGATGCCGTCTTCCACAAATCGGGAAAAAGTGCGGCTGATGGTTTCCAATTTCAAGCCCAGGTAGCTGCCGATTTCCTCACGTGTCATGCGCAGTACCAATTCAGACTGGGAGAAGCCCCGGGAGTGCAGGCGTTGCGCCAGGTTCAATAGAAACGCGGCCAGACGCTCTTCTGCTCGCATGCTTCCCAACAACAGCATCACACCATGCTCACGCACTATTTCACGGCTCATGATTTTGTGCACGTGGTGCTGCAAGGAATTGACTTCACGCGAGAGGCTCTCGATCTGGGCAAACGGCAGCGCACAGATTTCGGCGTCTTCGAGGGCGACGGCATCACAGGTGTGGCTGTCATTGACGATGCCGTCCAGGCCGATGATTTCACCGGCCATCTGGAAACCCGTGACCTGATCGCGGCCATCCTCTGAGGTGATGCAGGTTTTAAAGAAACCCGTTCTAATGGCATACAGGTGTGAAAACTTTTCGCCATTGTGGAAGAGCGTTTCGCCGCGTTTGACTTTGCGTCGCGCTCCGATGATCTCGTCAATCCGGTTTAACTCCTCTTGTGACAAGCCCACGGGCATGCACAGCTCGCGCATGTTGCAGTTTGCACAAGCGATTTTGAATGTATCGTGATTCATGGGACCGATTTTGACATTTTTTGACACTGATCAAATACGACCGACAAATTTGAAGAATTCTGCTTTTTTTCAATTCATTGATCAAGATCAAGATTAGTGATTCTTGAAGACGGCATATTCACCAGATATCAAAGGAATTTTTATGACTGACAGCACATCCTTGCTCATTTCCGAGAGCCTCATCCGCCAATACGATGTCTCTGGCCCGCGCTACACCTCCTATCCCACCGCTGACCGATTTGTTGAGGCGTTTACCGAGCAAGACTATATCCAGGCGTTGGAGCAACGTCGCTCAGGGCCAGCCGCGCGCGCCATGCCGCTGTCGCTCTACATTCACATTCCGTTTTGTGAGCAGCTTTGCTACTACTGCGCCTGCAACAAAATCATTACCAAGCACCATGACCGGGCAGCGGCTTACATCAAGTACCTCGGCATGGAAATCGAGTTGCATACCAAGCACATGGGGCTGGGCCAGGCGGTGTCGCAGTTGCACTTTGGCGGTGGTTCACCCACCTTTTTGACCGATGACGAACTACGCGAAGTGATGGCGATGTTGCGTCAGAGTTTCAATCTGGCGCCCGGCGGTGAATACTCCATTGAAATCGATCCTCGAACGATTGACAACAGTCGCCTGGACGCGCTTGCTGCGATGGGGTTCAACCGGTTGAGCTTCGGTGTTCAGGACTTCGAGCCAGCGGTGCAAAAAGCGGTGCACCGCATTCAGCCTGCTGAGCAGGTTTTTGATCTTGTCAAGGCCGCACGTGACCGGGGCTTTGAGTCGATCAACGTCGATTTGATCTATGGCTTGCCAGAGCAGACGCCCGAGTCGGTGGACCGTACCATGGCCCAGATCTCCGCGCTCAAGCCCGACCGCATCGCGCTGTACGCCTATGCACACCTGCCTGAGCGCTTCAAACCGCAGCGCCGGATTTCGTCAACCGAGATTCCAACCGCTGCGTCCAAGGTGACCATGTTGTCGCGCTCCATGGCGGCGCTGATGGCGGCGGGCTACGTATACATTGGCATGGACCACTTTGCCCTGCCCAACGATTCCCTTGCTGTGGCCAAGCGCCAGGGCCGTTTGCATCGCAATTTTCAAGGCTACAGCACGCAGCCCGACTGCGACATGGTCGGACTGGGCGTTTCATCGATTGGCCGCGTCGGCGCCACCTACAGTCAGAACGCAAAAACTCTGGAAGAGTATTACGACTTTTTGGATCAGGGCCATTTTCCGATCGTTAAGGGTTTGGGTCTGACCAAGGACGACCTGTTGCGCCGCTCGGTCATCATGGCCTTGATGTGCCAGGGCCGGATCAATATTGAATCCATTGAACATGCTTACCTGATCAAGTTCAAGGATTACTTCGCCAAGGAACTGGAAACCATGTTGGCGCAGGCTGAGCAAGGCCTGGTGCAGTTTGATGACACGTGTATCCAGGTTACCGAGAAAGGCTGGTTCTTTGTCCGTGCCGTGGCCATGGTCTTTGACCGCTACCTGCAAACTGACCGCACGCGCGCCAAGTTTTCCAAGATTCTTTGATTTCCTGTCAATGCAGTCGTCGCTTGCCTTGACCGCTTTGCTGATGGGACTGGCGGGTGGGCCGCATTGCATTGCCATGTGTGGCGCTGCCTGTGCTGGTATTGGGCAAGCTTCTGGTGTGCACAAGACAACGGCCATGTGGACCTTCCAACTCGGGCGCATTGTTGGCTATTCCACCCTGGGCGCGTTGGCTGCTGCCTCGATGCAGGGTTTGGGTTGGCTCACCATTCAATCGGCAGCGCTGCGCCCGGTGTGGAGTCTTTTTCACGTCGCCGCACTGACACTCGGGCTGGTTCTGCTATGGAAAGCACAGCAACCCGTCTGGCTGGAAAACGCTGGCAAAGCTGTTTGGCGTGGCGCGCGCGCTCTGGCCATGGGGCGCGGACGCGGTGCACCGTTGGTTATTGGTGTGTTGTGGAGCTTGTTGCCTTGTGGCTTGTTGTATTCAGCGTTGCTGGTGGCTGGGCTGTCTGGAGGCGCTTTGAACGGCGCATTGGTGATGGGCTTGTTTGCCGCTGGAACCAGCGTGTCGATGCTACTTGGGCCTTGGCTTTGGTTGCGCCTCAAAGGTGACGGGTCGGGTGACTGGGGTGTTCGCTTGGCAGGTCTGGCGCTGGCGGTGATGTCGGGCTGGGCGTTGTGGATGGCCTACGCCCACAACGAAGCGCCCTGGTGTACCGTGCCCTGAACGTCAACGCTGTGTCCCCTGAACCCACGGCGTGGCTGCTGTCTGGGTATGATTCCTTCCATGCCTATAGACTCGTCAAAAAATCAGGCGCGTTGGCGCGTCAGCGTTGCCCCGATGCTTGACTGGTCCGACCGCCACTGCCGTTATTTCCATCGTTTGTTAACTCGCCGTGCCTTGCTTTACACCGAAATGGTGACCACGGGCGCGCTGATTCACGGTGATGTAGCGCGGCATCTTGATTTTTGCGACCAAGAGCAGCCCGTCGCATTGCAACTGGGGGGCAGTGATCCGTCTGACCTGGCCCATTGCGCCAAACTTGGCGCCCAGTGGGGCTATCAGGAGATCAACCTCAACTGTGGTTGCCCCAGCGAGCGGGTGCAGCGCGGCTCTTTTGGTGCCTGTCTGATGACCGAGCCACAACTGGTAGCCGACTGTGTCAAGGCCATGGTTGACACGGTGTCTGTCCCGATCACCGTCAAACACCGCATTGGCATTGACCAAGTGGAGAACTATGACTTTGTCCGCGACTTTGTTGGCGCAGTCAGTCAGGCAGGTTGCTTCACTTTCATCGTTCACGCGCGCAATGCCTGGCTCAAAGGGCTGAGCCCCAAGGACAACCGTGACATTCCGCCGCTGCGCTACGACTGGGTCTATCGTCTGAAGGCTGATTTTCCCGACCTGGTCATCGTGCTCAACGGGGGCGTCACCCATACGGCGCAGGTGCAGGAACATTTGGCCCATGTGGATGGCGTGATGCTGGGGCGCGAGGCGTACCACAACCCGTGGTGGTTGAGTCAATGGGACAAGGTTTTTTTTGCTGACCCTGCGGGCGAAGATGGTGGGGCTTTGACTGGCTTGACACGCGAGGCGGTCGAGCAGCAGATGGCGGGCTACATGACGTCTGAATTTGTCAAAAATGGGACGCCTTGGCCGACGATTGCGCGCCACATACTGGGCCTGCGCCATGGCTTGCCGGGGGCGCGGCATTGGCGTCGGGTCTGGAGCGACCACAGTCTGAAGGCCTTGCTACCAGAGCAGGTGATGGCGTTGGCACACCAGCCAGTTTAAGGCCTAAATTGGCATCAAACCCAGACAATTATTGTATAAGCAGCTATTTTTAACGTAGCACTTCAGGAGGCTGAATCATGCGTTCTATGCATCGAACGATGGCGTTGGGTTTGTTGGCGCTGCTGAGTGCCTGCTCCCACCAGGCCTGGTACGAGGGGTTTAAAGTGGCTGCTGTAAACGACTGCAACAAGCAACCACCGGGCGAGCGCGAGGAATGCCTGCGCCGAGCCAACCATCAGTCTTACGACAGCTATGAAAAGGAGCGGTCCGTGCGCCCGTGAAGGTGATTGCATCCCGGTGGGCAAGTTATCATCAGTGGACATGAGGTCGTGCCGCAGACAGCAGTGAGGCCTTGTTTATTTCATTGATTTTTTCAACCTGTGCGCCTCAATTCCATCAAGTTATCCGGCTTCAAGTCGTTTGCTGAGCCCACCAATTTCTTGCTGCCGGGCCAACTGGTCGGCGTGGTGGGCCCCAACGGCTGCGGCAAGTCCAACATCATGGACGCGGTGCGCTGGGTGCTGGGCGAGAGCAAAGCGTCGGAATTGCGTGGCGAATCGATGCAGGACGTCATCTTCAACGGCACGACCACCCGCAAGCCGGCCAGCCGCGCCAGCGTCGAACTGGTGTTTGACAACGATGACCACCGCGCTGGCGGCCAGTGGAGCCAGTTTGGCGAGATCGCCGTCAAGCGCGTGCTCACCCGCGACGGCACCAGCAGCTACTACATCAACAACCAGCCGGTGCGCCGGCGCGACGTGCAGGATGTGTTTCTGGGCACCGGCCTGGGGCCGCGCGCCTACGCGATCATCGGCCAGGGCACCATCAGCCGTATCATCGAGAGCCGCCCTGAAGAGTTGCGTCTGTTCCTCGAAGAAGCCGCGGGCGTGTCCAAATACAAAGAGCGCCGCCGCGAAACCGAAAGCCGCCTGGGCGACACCCGTGAAAACCTGACCCGTGTGCAGGACATTCTGCGTGAGCTCAATGCCAATCTGGGCAAGCTGGAGATGCAGGCTGAGGTGGCGCAAAAGTTCAAGGTCCTGACCGCCGAAGCCTCTTTGCGTCAGCATCAGCAGTGGTTTTTGAAGCGTGCCCAGGCGCACGCGGAGCAAGCGCAGATTCAGTTAGACGCACAGGCGGCGGTTAACGCGCTCGAGGCCCGCATGGCCGATCTGCGCCACATTGAAGCCGAGCTTGAAGCGGTGCGGCAAGCCCACTATGCCAGCGGCGATCTGGTCAACCAGGCGCAAGGCCGCCTCTATGAAGCCAGCGCCGAGGTCGGACGGCTGGAGGCCGAGATTCGTTTTGTCGTCGAAGGGCGCCAGCGTGTCGAGCAGCGCCTGAGCGCGCTCCAGGCGCAAGCCTCCCAGTGGGCGACCCGCAGCCAGGATGCGCAAGCCGAGTTGACCAACCTGGCCGAGACTGAGATGCGAGGTGCGCAGCAACACGAGATGCTGCAAGCTCAGGTCGAAGATTCGGCGCAGCAATTGCCTGAGCTGGAAGAGGCCTGGCGCCAGGCACAGCGCGCAGCCAGCGAACAGCGCGCCAGCGTCGCCCAGGTGCAGCAACAGATTGGCGTGCTGGCGGCAGAACAGCGCAGTATTGAAGAACAGTCGCGTCAGCTGGTGCTGCGCCGTGAACGTTTGCAACAGGACCAGCAGGCCCTGATCGCGCCTGATGAGCTTCGATTATCAGAGCAGAAAGTCTTTTTAAATCAAGCGCTGGAAGCCTCTGAAGTGGCCGATGCGCGGCTTGAAGAATTGCAGCTCAGTGCGCCCGAGCTGGACGATCAGCGGCGCGCCCATCAACAACTCGTCAATGACGAATCGGCCCGGTTGGCAGACCTTTCGGCCCGACTCGACGCGCTCAAAGCCTTGCAGGCGCGTGTCAAGACCGATGGCAAGCTCACCCCTTGGCTGCAGAAGCAGGGGCTGGACCAATTACAGGGACTCTGGAGCCACTTGCACATCGAGCAGGGTTGGGAGAGCGCCCTGGAGGCCGCCTTGCGTGAGCGCTTGAGCGCACTCGAAGTCGGTCGCCTCGAGACGGTGTGCGGCTTTGTGCATGACGCGCCACCAGCCAAACTGGCCTTTTTCAGTCCACCGACGGTTTCAGCCGGGACCGCCGGTGCAGCCTTGCCGCGGTTGAGCGATCTCTTGCGCGTGCACGACGCCAGCCAAAAAGCTGTGCTTGATGACTGGCTACACGGTTGCTTCACCGCCGACAGTCTGGAAGACGCCTTGGCACAGCGTCATACGCTGCAGCCCGGTCAGACCATTTATGTCAAAAGCGGTCACGCGGCGGGGCGCTTTAGCGTTAGTTTTTATGCGCCAGACTCGGAGCAGGCGGGCCTGTTGGCACGCGCCCAGGAGATTGAGAACCTCGAGAAGCAATCACGTGCGCAAACCTTGATGGCCGAAGAAGCGCGTAGCGCGCTGGTGCGTTGTGAGGCCGCCTACGCAGACGTGTCCCAACGCCTGGTGGCCGCGCGCACGCAGGCAAGCGCGGCGCAAACTCGCAGCCATGCGCTTCAGGTTGAGGTTCTGCGTCTGACACAGGCGGCGGAGCAGGCGCGCGCCCGTGGTGTCCAGATCGCCAGCGACCTCGCCGAAATCGACGCCCAGCTGGATGCATTGCAAGCGCGTCGCACGCGCGCAGAAGAACAATTTGAAGTGTTGGACGCCCAGTTGGCCGAGGCCCAGGAGCGGCATGCACAGCTCGATGACCGGGTGATCGGGGCCGAACGCACGCTGGTGCAGTCGCGTGAACAGCAGCGCGCGCTGGAGCGCCAGGCGCAGGAAGCCACGTTCTCCATGCGTAGCCTGGGGGCGCGCCGTGCCGAATTGACACGTGCTATAGAAACAGCAGCGCAACAGGCAGATTCTGTAGGGGCTGAAGTCGAAAGAGCCAATGAAGAATTGCTGCGTCTGAATGACGCTGCAGCGCAGGGCGGTCTGCAGCAGGCTCTGGCGGTCAAGCTCGAGCGTGAACAGGCGTTGGGCGCGCAGCGCAGCCAATATGACGACCTGACCGCCAAACTGCGCGCCAGCGACGAGCGGCGCCTGCAACTCGAGCGCGCGCTTGACCCGCTGCGCGCACGCATTACCGAATTTCAACTCAAAGAGCAGGCTGCGCGGCTGGGTTTTGAGCAGTACAGCCAGTTGCTGACCGACGCGCAGGCTGACACGACGGCCGTGGCGGCGTCGGTGGCCGACGGCGCTGTTCGCCTGACGGGGCTGCAAGCCGAGATTGACCGGCTGCAGCGTGACATTGCCGCATTGGGTGCGGTCAACCTGGCGGCGCTTGACGAGCTGGCCGCAGCACGTGAGCGCAAGGGCTTTTTGGACGCACAAAGTGCCGACCTGGTCGAGGCCATGACAACGCTGGAAGACGCCATCAAGAAGATCGACGGTGAAACACGCGAACTGCTCTCGGGCACGTTTAATACCGTCAATGGCCATTTTGGCAAGATGTTTCCTGAGCTCTTTGGTGGCGGCAACGCGCGGCTGGTGATCACGGGTGAAGAAATCCTGGATTCTGGTGTGCAGGTGATTGCCCAGCCGCCGGGCAAAAAAAACCAGAGCATCGCGCTGCTGTCGGGCGGCGAAAAGGCCCTGACCGCGATTGCGTTGGTGTTTGCTATCTTTCAGCTCAATCCGGCGCCGTTTTGTTTGCTCGACGAGGTGGATGCACCGCTGGACGACGCCAACACCGAACGGTACGCCAAACTGGTATCCCGCATGAGCCACGAGACGCAGTTCTTGTTTATCAGCCACAACAAGATCGCGATGGAAATGGCGCAACAGCTGATTGGTGTCACCATGCAAGAGCAGGGCGTCTCCCGTATCGTCGCTGTGGACATGGACGCGGCACTGACGCTCACCGTTCAAGGATAAGGCGCACCATGGGTTCTTTAAGACTCGGACTCGCTGCACTGGGTGCAGTGATGTTGTTGGCAATGCTTGCCTACTACCTCTGGCTGTCAAGCCGCCAGACACGCCAGCGCGTGGCGGATCCGGCTGACGGGACCGCAGAGCAGCCAGCAGTCGAGCCGACGCTTGACGTTGACGCGCTCAGTGCGTCGCTGCCGGCGTCAGACTTTGATCTGCCGCTACCCGAAAAAAAGCCCAGTCTTGATGCATTGATTGATGCCTTGGCTCCGATCTCGCTGGATACGCCCGTGTCAGGTGAGGCGGTGCTGGCGGCCCTGCCGCCGACGCGTCGCGTTGGTAGCAAGCCTTTCGCCGTCGAGGGGTTGAACGCCGACAGCAATTGCTGGGAATCAGCACGCGCAAGTCAGCGCTACACCGCGTTACAGGCTGGCGTGCAGTTGGCCAACCGCAGCGGTGCGCTCAACGACATCGAGTTTTCAGAGTTTGTCATGCAAACCCAGCAATTTTGTGACGTGCTGGCTGGTACGCCCGATTTCCCTGATATGCGCAGCGAAGTGGCGCGCGCGCGCGAACTTGATCAATTTGCCAGCGAGCACGACGCGCAAATCGGTTTTGTGCTGCGCGCCCGCCGTGCTGCCTGGAGCGCAAGCTACATCCAGCAGATGGCGTCGCGGCTTGGCTTTATTGCGGGGGCCATCGCCGGCCGCATGGTGTTGCCGGCCAGTGTTGCGGGTGCGCCTGCGGTGCTGATGCTCAGTTTTGACGTGCTCTCGGACGACTTGGCGCAAGCTGCGCTGCGCGACGTGAATCTGGCTTTGGACGTGCCACAGGTTGACCGCAATGAGCGCGCCTTTGCCCGCATGTGCGAAACCGCAATTGCCCTGGCGCGCGACATGGACGGCGTCGTGACTGATGACAACGGCATGGCATTGCCTGGCTCGGCCATGGATGTGATTGCCAACGAACTGGAACAACTCTACAACACGCTGGAGCAGCATGAATTTGCCGCCGGATCGGCGCTGGCCCGGCGGCTGTTTTCCTGATCCTGCCCGCGCATGAGCACGCCAGATTTGTTTGCCACCGACGAAGACAACAACAACGACGGTGCGGCGCGCATCGTGCAGTTGCGCCAAACCCTGCACACCTGGGCGCACCAGTATTACGTGCAAGACGCGCCCAGCGTGCCCGATGCCGAATACGACCGCCTGTTCAAGGAATTGCAAGCGCTGGAGGCCGCGCACCCCGAGCTGGTCACGCCTGATTCGCCCACCCAACGTGTCGGCGGCAAAGCGCTGGATGCGTTTGCCCAGGTGCGTCACGCCGTACCCATGCTCAGCATCCGCACCGAGACGGACACCAGCGCCAGCGGCGCAGAAAACTTTGATGCCCGCATGCGCCGTGAATTGGGCTTAACCGATGCTGACCCTGCAATCGACTACGTGGCCGAGCCCAAGTTTGACGGCCTGGCCATGAACCTGCGTTATGAACACGGTGTGCTGGTGCAGGCGGCCACCCGCGGCGACGGTGAAACCGGTGAAGACGTGACGCAAAACATCCGCACCATTGGTCAAATTCCCCTGAAGCTGCCCACCAGCGCACCCCATGTGCTGGAAGTGCGCGGCGAGGTCTACATGCGACGTGACGACTTTGAAGCCCTCAACGAGCGTCAGCGTCAACGCATTGCCGCTGGCGAACGCGGTGAGAAAACCTTTGTCAACCCGCGTAACGCCGCAGCCGGTGCGGTGCGCCAGCTGGACCCGGCGATCGCCGCCCAGCGCCCTTTAAGTTTTTTTGCCTACGGCCTGGGTGAGATCACACCGCCAGGGCAGGGGGGGCCGGTGTGGCACACGCATCTTGCGCTGCTGCACACCCTGAAATCTTGGGGTTTTCCGGTCTGCGCCCTT
>PFKL01000195.1 GCA_002784245.1 Comamonadaceae bacterium CG_4_10_14_3_um_filter_60_75 | reverse complement strand
GCGCCAGGCAGCCATGCCACCAGAGAGCGACTGCACTTTCTCAAATCCGAGCTTTTTGGCGGCGGCCACGGCACGGCTGCTGCGCGCACCCGACTTGCAGACCAGAATCAGCGGCGTGGCCTTGTTTTTGACGGCAGTCGCCAATTTGCCCTCCAGGTTGGCCAGCGGTATGTTTTTTGCACCCACCACGTGACCCGCAGCAAACTCTGCGGGCTCGCAGACGTCGATCACCACGGCTTTTTCACGGTTCATCAGCAACACCGCGGCGTCGGGTGTCAACGCACCCGGGCCGCCACGGCCCAACGTGGGCCACAGCAACATGCCCCCGGCTGACAATGCCACAGCCATCAGCATCCAGTTATCGAGAATAAATTTCACTTGCACATCCTTGTAAAGAGAGGGAGCTTAACCGGGCATTTTAGAATGCTGTACCACCCTTTCCCCAGAGCCCCCAACCGATCATGTACAAACTTGTTCTCATTCGCCACGGTGAATCCACCTGGAACCTTGAAAACCGCTTCACCGGCTGGACCGACGTCGACCTGACGCCCCTGGGTCTGGCGCAAGCCAAAAACGCCGGGCGCCTGCTCAAGGCCGAGGGCTACGACTTTGACGTGGCGTACACCAGCGTCCTCAAACGCGCCACCCGCACCCTCTGGCACGTGCTCGACGAGATGGACCGCACCTGGCTGCCGGTGGTCAACAGCTGGCGCTTGAACGAACGCCATTACGGCGCCTTGCAGGGCCTCAATAAATCCGATATGGCCAAACAGTACGGCGACGCGCAGGTGCTGAGCTGGCGGCGCAGTTACGACACGCCGCCGCCTGCATTGGCGCCCAGCGACCCGCGCTGCGAACGTGGCGATGTGCGCTACGCCAGGCTCAAACCCGAACAAATACCGCTGACCGAGTGCCTGAAAGACACGGTGGCGCGCGTCATGCCGTTCTGGAGCGATGCCCTGGCCCCGGCCATCAAATTGGGCAAACGCGTGGTGGTGGCTGCGCACGGCAATTCGATCCGCGCACTGGTGAAATACCTCGACAACATCTCGGACGACGACATTGTTGGCCTGAATATCCCCAATGGCATCCCGTTGGTTTACGAGCTCGACGATGAGCTCAAACCGATTCGCCACTACTATCTGGGCGACGCTGAGGCTGCAGCCAAGGCAGCTGCTGCGGTAGCGGCGCAAGGCAAGCACTGAAAAACTTGACACGCGCGCAATGGAACCCGGGCGCAAAGCGCGACTCCAAGCAGGCCTCGTTCATTCACTAGCGTTCGTTCACATACTGGAATCAAGATGGGTCAAAAACTGAAAATTGCCGGGTTGCTGTCAATTGGTGCTTTGGCGGGTGCGCTGGCCAGCGTGTCGCTGCAGACGGTGGCCCGGGGCACGCTGGCACCGCTGCCGCTGGAAGAGCTGCAACAGTTGGCGGCGGTGTTCAGCATGGTCAAGTCGAATTACGTCGAGCCGGTCGACGAGAAAAAGCTCATCACCGACGCCATTGCCGGCATGGTGTCCGGGCTGGACCCGCACTCGGTCTACATGGACAAGAAGACGCTGAAAGACTTCAACGAAGGCACCACCGGCAAGTTTGTCGGCGTCGGCATTGAGATATCGCAAGAAGATGGCCTGATCAAGGTGGTCTCGCCGATTGAAGACTCTCCGGCTTTTCGTGCCGGTCTCAAACCCAATGACCTGATCGTCAAGATTGACGACACGCCAGTCAAGGGCATGACGCTCAACGAAGGTGTCAAGCGCATGCGCGGCGAGCCCGACACCAAGGTGGCCTTGAGTATTTTCCGCAAGGACGAAAACCGCACCTTCAGCGTGACCATCGTCCGCGAGGTCATCAAGACCCAGAGCGTCAAGGCCAAGTTGATCGAATCGGGCTATGGTTGGGTACGCTTGAGCCAGTTCCAGGAGCGCACCGTCGCCGACTTCGCGCGCAAGGTGGAAGACCTGTACAAGCAAGACCCCAAGCTCAAGGGCCTGGTGCTCGACTTGCGCAACGACCCGGGGGGTTACCTGGACGCAGCGGTGGCGATTTCGGCGGCGTTCCTGCCCGAAAACGTGACCGTGGTCTCGGCCAACGGCCAGTTACCCGAGAGCAAGTTCACCTACAAAGCCTCGCCGCGCTACTACGCGCGCCACGGTACCGACCCGCTGAAACGGCTTGACGAGGTGACCAACGGCGCGTTGAAAAAAATCCCGCTGGTGGTGCTGGTCAATGAGGGCTCAGCCTCGGCCAGCGAAATCGTCGCGGGCGCCTTGCAAGACCACCAGCGCGCCAAGCTGATGGGCAGCCAGACCTTTGGCAAGGGCTCGGTGCAGACAGCGGTGTGTCTGGACCCGGCGTTTCGCATGGACAACTGCCCGACCGCAGCGCTCAAGCTCACCACCAGCCGTTACTACACGCCCAGCGGGCGCTCCATTCAGGCCAAAGGCATCGTCCCTGACGTGATGGTCGACGAGTCTGAGGAAGGTAACCTGTTTGCCGCCTTGCGCACCCGCGAAGCCGACCTTGAAAAACACTTGACCAGCGGCCAGGGCAACGAAGAAAAGGACGCCGCCCGCGAAAAAGCGCGTGAAGAGGCGCGCAAGAAACTCGAAGAAGAGATGAAAAAACCGGCGTCTGAACGGCAGCTGCCAGTTTACGGCTCAGAAAAAGACTTCCAGCTGCAACAGGCCATCAAACAGCTCAAGGGCCTGCCGGTGCTGGTGAGCAAGACGCAGGTCGAGCGCGCCGAAGAGAAAAAAGAAAATTAGCAGCCACGGCCGCGCCGACCAATGACAGACGACGACCTGCTGCGGTACTCGCGCCACATCCTGCTCAACGAGATTGGCGTTGAAGGTCAACAGCGCATCACCGATGCACACGCGTTGATCATCGGTGCCGGTGGGCTGGGCTCACCGGTGGCGCTCTATTTGGGCTCGGCTGGCGTTGGCCAGATCACGGTGGTGGACCACGACAGCGTGGACCTGACCAACCTGCAGCGCCAGATTGCCCACACCGTTGCGCGCGTGGGCAGCGCCAAGGTCACGTCCATCCAGACCGCTATCGGCGCATTGAATCCAGGCGTGATCGTCAATGCCATCCAGGCCCCCGCTGACGCTGTTCTGCTTGACACCTTGGTGGCGCAGGCCGACGTGGTGATCGACTGCTGCGACAACTTTGTCACCCGCCACGCCATCAACGCTGCCTGCGTCGCCCACAGCAAACCGCTGGTATCGGGCGCAGCGATCCGTTTTGACGGGCAGGTGTGCGTGTATGACCACCGCAACGCCCAGTCGCCCTGCTACGCGTGCGTCTTTCCGCCCGAAAACAGCTTTGAGGAAACCCGCTGCGCCACCATGGGTGTGTTCGCACCGCTGGTGGGCATCATCGGCACCATCCAGGCCGCCGAAGCACTCAAGCTCATCAGCGGTGCTGGCCAGCCATTGGTTGGCAAGTTGCTGATGCTCGACGGTCGCGCCATGGCTTTTACCGAAGTGCAGTTGCAACGCAACCCGACCTGCCCGGTTTGCGGCAGCGTTATTTCAGTTTAAAACTGCCGTCAGCGGCGCTGACGTAGCAACTGCCGTTGCGTCGGCGAAAGTTGCGCGGCAGTTCGGGCTGGGGTTGGGAGAACACACCCAGGCCGCCCGCCCGAGCCGCAGCCTCCTGCGCTGCGTAAGGGCCCGGACTGCGCCGCCAGCGTGACGACCATGCCTGACCGTCGGCGACCAACCTGGCCCCCACGTCCTTCCCGTCCACCTGGATGCGGGCCAGGCCGCGCCCGTAGTCATCCTGGTACCTGACGTCAACGCGCAGCAGCGCTTGGTCCACCAAGCTACGCAGCGCATCACGCGAGGCTACCCCACCGTGCTGGCAAATCTCGGGGGCGTCGATACCTTGCAGACGCAGTTTGCGCGGCGCGCCACCGGCCTGTGGCTGCACCCAGAGGGTGTCGCCGTCGGGCACCGCCGTGGCCCGCGCCAAAAAGACCTCAGCACCGGCACCGACCCCACTGATCAGCAATACGCCAGCCACCAACCAGCGCAGCATCTTGCCCTTGAACCCCCCATTGCACATGCAAAACACCTCTTGAGAAAACATCAATGCCCACGTCCAGCGCAGGATCAAAAGCACAGAATCGATAGCAAAAATCCCACCTCCTGCAAGCGCCAGCCGCCAAATCAACCTGTTAGACTCAAATCGTCCAACAAGGGTTTGTCTTGACTTCTTCGTCCGCCTCATTTCTGGTTGATCTGCGCGAGCTCAAGCTCGACGATGCACGTGCGCTGCTGGAACACAGCGCCCAGACCTTGCCCGACCCTGCCGCCGGGGCCACATCGTACCTGCAGACAATGATCGACAAGCTCGGTGAGTTGTCGCTCAAAGACCCGTTGACGGGCCTGGCTAACCGCCGCTATTTCCAAAACGTCTTGATGCGCGAGATTGAAATGGTGGCACGTTCGGGCGAACCCGCCTTGTTATTGATGCTCGATATTGACCACTTCAAGAAGGTCAACGACACCCATGGTCACCCGGTAGGCGATCTCGTCTTGCAAGGCGTGGCCAAGGCTCTGGCGAGTTGCGTGCGCCCGATGGACACGGTGGCCCGATTTGGCGGCGAGGAGTTCGTCATTATTTTGCCGAGTTGCCAGGGGCTTTACGGCCAACAGGTGGCCGAGCGGATACGCGAAACCGTTGGCGCACTCGCCCAGCCCTTGCCAACCGGCGAGCACCTGAAAGTCACCATCAGCATCGGCGGTGCCTACGCGCCGCGTTGGGTACGTTCCACTCCGGAACTGTGGCTAGACCGTGCTGACATTGAGCTCTACCGCGCCAAGACCGAAGGCCGCAACCGGGTGTGCATTGAGCCACAACCCATGCTGGCAGTCAGCGCCGAAGAAAAGAATTTGTTGTTTGGTCCGCTATCGCTGGGCGACCCGGCGTGGATCGAAAGTATCGCCAACGATGGTTCTGCAAGCTCCTCTGGTGCGGCATCCAACAGCTTGAATTGAATTGACATGAACCACGCTCACAAAGATAACCCACAAGCCAGCCCTGGCGAACTGTTTCCCCCATTAAAGCCACTGGGCAAAGTACTGGCAGTGACCAGTGGCAAGGGTGGCGTCGGCAAGACCTTTGTGTCGGCCAACCTGGCGGCGGCGCTGGCCAAGCGCGGCCACAAGGTGTTGGTGCTGGACGCCGACCTGGGCCTGGCCAACCTGGACGTGGTGCTCAACCTGTACCCCAAGATCACGCTGCACGACGTCTTTACCGGCAAAGCCACACTTGAAGAAGCCGTCGTCAAAGCGCCGGGCGGTTTCTCTGTGCTGCTGGCAGGCTCGGGCATGGTGGAGTACTCGCGGCTGACGCCAAACGTCCGCGAAGACTTTTTGCGCATCATGACCGGGCTGCTGCCGCACTACGACATTGTGCTGCTTGACACCGGCGCCGGCATTTCAGACGTGGTGCTGTTTGCCGTGTCGCTGGCCTCCGAAGTGCTGGTGGTGGCTACGCCCGAGCCGACATCGCTCACCGACGCCTACGCCACCATCAAGGTGCTGGTCGGTGAGCAAAAACGCCGCATTATCCGCATGGTGATCAACCAGACTGCACGCATGGGCGACGGCCGCGCGATCACGTCACAACTGCAACAAGTGCTAGACCGTTTTGTGGTGGCCAAGACCGATGAAAAAGTACGGCTTGTGCATCTTGGTGACATCCCGGGTGACATCTCGGTGCGCCAAGCCGTCATGCGCCGGCAACTGCTGATTCAATCGACGCCGGGTTGCCCCGCTGCGCTGGCGATCTCGCAGTTGGCTGCCAAGATCGAAGACACGCTGATTCACCCGTCCAAATAATCCGGCAGTGAATCAGGCGGTGATGATCCAGCCTTCCAGTGGGTCCATCGCCTGCGGCAGGCCGAAGCGTACATCGCCTGTGTCGGCACGTTTTTGCGCCCATGCCGCTTGCAGCAAGCACAACACCGCATCGAGCGCGTCACCACGCGCGTCATCTGCCAGCGCGTCGCGCTGGGCGTGGCTGAGTTTAAGACGCAACCCCAGGCGCGTACGGCCCTGCTCCAGCGCGGTGATGAGGTCTTTGCGCGCAATCAATCGGTCTGGCGTCTGGCGCGCCGCGTCATCGCTCTTATAGCTGCGTCGTCCCAGCACCTCGCGCGCGAGCAGTCCTGGGTAGCCTTCCAGCGCCACCCGCAGCGGCTTGCCGTTTGCACCCAGGTTGTCACTTGAGCCCGGGTGCAAGCCCGCCAGGGCCACACCAGCGTCGAGCAGCAGCGGTACACCCGCGTGCAACATCCAAGCCACTGGTGGATTAACCCACTTCATGCTGGGGCTCGAGCCCGCCAAGGCGTCGGTGGCGCGATGGGCGAACTTCTGCCCGGCAGGGCGCGCGGCACAGAATGCGGCAAAAGCGTCGCGAATCTGGTGGCGCGTCAATTGACGGTAATGCGCGATGCAAGCAGGCCATTCGGTCGGCCAGCCCAGCGCTTGCACCAAAGCACGCGGCAGACCAAACGGCAAATCAAATGCACCCAACCAGCGCTGCGGCTGCTGCAACCACTGTGCAAAAGCGTTCAACGTCGGCAAATACACCAAGCGCGACAAGACCACCCGATCGTCACCCCAACTGCCCAACGCCAGAACAATGGGCTTTTTACGGTTAGGTGCGCTGGAGAAATCACAGCCCAGCAAGACCTGCGGGCACGCGCTGGCAAGCGCAGTTGGGCTCGCGACCTCAGGCACGCCCGATGATGGAGGCGGTGGCCATCAACTCTTCGAGTAACGCCAGAGAGACCCGGCCTGACACTGAGTACGGGTCGAGTTCGGGTTTTTCTGCGTACTTGAGCAAGATCGACGCGTTGATACGGGTCATGTTGACTTCGCCCATGGTCCAGCCGGCAAAGCGCCGCTCGGAAATCTCTTCGTAATGCAGCAAGACCACGTCCTTATGACGCTGATCGCGCTGAATGTGACCGTACAGTTCACTGATGGCCATGCGCCCGCCTTCAATGGCCTGCAGGAAAATGCCACCGCCGTAACACAGCACGCCGGTCACACCAGAATGCGGGTTGTGGTCACGCGACTGGTGCAGGATGGATTCAATGGCATCCGGACTCGTATCGACCGCGCGGCTGGCATACAACAAACGTACCAACATGATTTACCCTTTCTGCGGAATGAGAGACAAAAACTCGCGGCGCAAATTGGCGTCCTTGAGGAAACTGCCGCGCATGACCGAATTGATCATCTTGCTGTCAACGTCCTTGACGCCGCGCCAGCTCATACAGAAATGGCTCGCCTCCATGACGATCGCCAGACCGTCAGGCTGGGTTTTCTGCTGGATCAGGTCAGCAAGCTGGACCACCGCTTCTTCCTGAATCTGCGGCCGTCCCATCACCCATTCGGCCAGACGAGCGTACTTGGACAGGCCGATCACGTTGGTGTGCTCGTTGGGCAGAACGCCGATCCATATCTTGCCCATGATGGGACAAAAATGGTGGCTGCAGGCGCTGCGCACGGTGATGGGGCCGACGATCATCAGCTCATTGAGGTGCTCCGCGTTGGGAAATTCGGTGATGGCCGGACCCTGGACATAGCGCCCGGCAAAGACCTCCTTGATGTACATCTTGGCGACCCGGCGGGCGGTGTTGTCGGTGTTGTGGTCGTGCACGGTGTCAATTACCAGGCTACCTAGCACGCCTTTCATTTTTGCTTCGACTTCATCGAGCAACAATTCCAACTCGCCGGGCTGGATGAAATCGGCAATGTTGTCGTTGGCGTGGAATCGCTTGCGTGCGGCCAGTATGCGCTCGCGTATCTTGATGGATACCGGGGTGCCTTCGTCTGCTTCAACGGGTTTCATGATTGTCGTACAGCTAAGTTGTCAAGCTTGAATCGTAGCAGTCTTTTGTGATTGTGGTTATTAGCCTCAAGCCCTTATTTATATTGCGTCAAGCGCTCTGTTATCAATAGCGTTTTCCATTGAGAAGCAACAACCCGCGCATCAGCAGCAAAGCCAACTGATCGATCAACTTTTGCATCAACGGGCGCTGCGTGTGTTTCAGGAAATCAACTTTGTCGGCGCTGGTGGCTATGGTTTGCTCGAGTTTGCCATGCAGCAAGCCGGCAAAGCCCGCATCATGAACGACCACGTTGGCTTCGCGCGCCAACAGCAGACTCAAAGGGTCAATGTTGGACGATCCCACCGTGGCCCAAAACTGATCAATAACTGCCACCTTGGCGTGCAGGAAACTGACCTTGTATTCAAAGATGTCGACGCCCGCGGCAAGCAATGGGCGGTACAGCGCACGCGTGGCGTGGTACTGCATGAAGTACTCGTACCGCCCCTGCAGCAACAGCCGCACCTGCACACCGCGCTGCGCGGCGAGAATCAGGGCGCGGCGCATTCTTCGGCCAGGCAGAAAATAAGCGTTGGCCAGCAAAATGTCCTGCTGCGCGTCGGCAATGGCACGCAGGTAATTACGCTCAATGCGTCGACGATTGAGCACGTTATCGCGTAACACCAGAGCCGCGCGTGCACCAGCACCCTGCAATTGCGGCGGCGTCGGTAACCGCCCCTCATAGACAACCTCCTGCAAAGCAGCCCAGGCGCCTGCCAGATCAACCTGTTGCGCTTTGCGCACCGCCCGCAAACGCCACCAGAACTGGGCCATCGCCGCATGCACGGTGCGCACCAGGGGGCCAACCACCCGAACCGCAAAGTCAAAACGCGGCGCATTCAGTGGACCGTGATTGGCATCGATCCAGTCGTCCAGCACATTGATGCCACCGCAGTAAGCCACCTGGCCGTCAACCACACAGAGCTTGCGATGCAAACGCCGCCAACGGCTCGGCACCAGCAGCCCCCAGCGTCCCAGGGGCGAAAAAACCTCCCACTGCACGCCAGCGGCCGTGAGTTGTGCTGCCCAAGGGGTTGGCAGCTTGGGGGTGCCAACTCCGTCGACGACCAGGAAGACCGCCACCCCCCGCTGTGCTGCATCGCACAGGGCCTGAGCAACGCGCGCGCCAGAACCGGCAAAGTCAAAAATGTAGGTTTCGATGCGCACTTCTTTGGCGGCGCGTTCTACATCGGCGATCAGACTTGCAAAAAATTCCCTTGCACCCTCGAGCAACTGCAATTGATGCCCTGCGCAATAGTCAGTCATGACGATGTTCTGCGTCTGGTAGCGCAAACTCGGCAATCAGTGGCAAATGGTCAGACATGCGCCACCAGGCTCGCCCACCCGGAACGACGATGCCCCGCGGCTGCAGACCTCTGGCAAAAATATGATCCAGCGCCAACAAGGGCAAGCGGGAGGGAAACGTCGGTTGCCGCGGTCCAAGCGCACACTGCAACCCGATCTCGCCCAGGGCGTCGTGCAACCAGGCTCCCGGATCGTTGAAGTCACCAGCCAACAGCAGCGGCGCCTGGGGCGCGATATCACGCGCAATCAGCGCCTTGAGCTGCGCCACCTGACGCTCACGGCTACCGCGGACCAAACCCAAATGCACCACCAGAACATGCACCTCAAGCGCCTGCACCTGTAGCTGTACATGGAGCACGCCACGCTGCTCAAAACGGTGATCTGACATGTTTTCATGGTGCTGCGACAAGACTGGCCAGCGCGACAGCAAGGCATTACCGTGCTCTCCGTGGCGGGTCACCGCATTGGTACGGTAAACCGCTTCGTAGCCCAGCGGCGCCAGGAAATCGGCCTGGCCCTGCTCTGGCCAGTGGGAAAAATGCCGGGCCTCACGCCGGTTGCCTGCGCGCACTTCCTGGAGACAGACGAGGTCGGCATCGAGTGCCTCCACAGCGAGCCCGAGATTTTGGATTTCCAGGCGGCGCGCCGGCCCCAAGCCTTGTACACCCTTGTGAATGTTGTAGGTGGCCACCCGCAGAATGCCGTCACGCACCGTCATCGGCCTGCCCAGCTGACAAACCGTGGCAGCAGCAGACACGCCTCGGCATTGGACGATGAGAAACATGTGTCGGCAGCCTTCAGGTAGGGCAGCCACTGGTAATGGGTGTGCTCACGTGGACTCAAGCGCACCGACGTTGACGCTGGCACTTCCAGACCAAACACATGCTCGGTGTTGAAGCACACGCCAGGCGCGTAGCGGTGGCGCCAGCGCGGATAAATCTCGTACACGTTTTCAAGCTGCCAGTCACGCAGGTGATCTGCCAGCACGGTACCTGCGCGGCAGTCAATACCGGTTTCTTCAAACACCTCGCGCCGCGCCGTCGCTTCGAACGTTTCATCCGCCCGGTCTTTGCTGCCGGTTACCGATTGCCAAAAATCAGCGGCGTCGACCCTTTTGATCAGCAACACATCCAGTGCCTGGGTATAGATAACTACCAGAACCGATTCGGGTATCTTGAAGCAAGGTGTGATGGTCGCTGCCATAGTGAGCTGAAGGGTACTTGAACCATTTTAGGGACAAGCCCAACCCTCTGCCTGCGCGGACGACCTGCCTGAGCGAAGGGCGCTCATAGAGCACCCTTACGACAAAACAGAGGCCCTGTTGAGCGGTTTCAGACCGCCTTGGCCGCCTCTGTGCTGCGCAGACGAATGTGCAACTCGCGCAACTGCTTTTCGTCCACCAGCGACGGCGCTTGTGTGAGCAAACACTGGGCGCGCTGGGTTTTGGGAAAAGCGATCACATCACGGATCGACTCGGCGCCAGTCATCAGGGTGATGATGCGGTCCAGGCCAAACGCCAGACCACCGTGCGGCGGGGCCCCGTACTGCAGCGCATCGAGCAAGAAACCAAACTTGATTTGCGCTTCTTCAGGGGTGATCTTGAGCGCATCAAACACTTTTTGCTGCACATCGGCGCGGTGGATACGCACCGAACCACCACCCATTTCCCAACCATTCAAAACCATGTCGTAACCCTTGGAGATGCAGTTGCCCGGGTCTGACACCATCAGGTCTTCATGACCGTCCTTAGGCGCGGTGAACGGGTGGTGCACTGCCATCCAGCGGTCGGATTCGTCGTCGTACTCAAACATCGGGAAGTCCACCACCCACAGTGGCGCCCAGCGGTCTTCAAACAGTCCGTTTTTCTTGCCAAACTCGCTATGGCCCACCTTGATGCGCAAGGCACCGATAGCGTCGTTGACAATTTTTTCCTTGTCAGCACCAAAAAACAGCAGATCACCGTCTTGCGCGCCACTGCGTTTGAGAATCTCGGCCAGCGCCGCATCATGCAGATTCTTGACAATCGGGCTTTGCAAGCCTTCACGGCCCTTGGACGCATCGTTGACCTTGATCCAGGCCAAGCCTTTGGCCCCATAAATCTTGACAAACTCACCGTAATTGTCGATCTCGCCACGCGTCATGCCATGGCCTTCCTTGCCACCGCCAGGCACGCGCAAGGCCACCACGCGACCGCCCTTCATGTTGGCAGCGCCCGAGAACACCTTGAAATCAACATCTTTCATGACATCGGTGAGTTCAGCGAACTCCAGCTTGACGCGCAGATCGGGCTTGTCCGAACCAAAGCGGCGCGCCGCTTCCTGGTAGGTCATCACCGGAAATTCACCCAAATCCACACCCAATGTGTTCTGGAACACCGTTTTGATCATGTCCTGAAACATGTCACGGATCTCTTCTTCCGCCATGAACGACGTCTCGATATCAATCTGCGTGAACTCGGGCTGACGATCGGCACGCAAGTCTTCGTCGCGGAAGCACTTGGTGATCTGGTAATAACGATCAAAACCGGCCACCATCAGCAACTGTTTGAACAGCTGAGGGCTCTGGGGCAGGGCAAAGAAATGCCCATCGTGCACGCGGCTGGGTACCAAGTA
>PFKL01000153.1 GCA_002784245.1 Comamonadaceae bacterium CG_4_10_14_3_um_filter_60_75 | reverse complement strand
CGAGCTCGAAGCCATCATGCGCCTGCGCGACCTGGGCATGGGCAGCAACGGCCAGGGCTTGTTTGGCATTCCTGGCCATCTGTCGCAGCGACCCTGGTTTGATTGGGCGGACAGCGATTACGCTGCGCTGCGCGACGCCGGGTTTGAAGTCACGCTCGACGGCGCCATGACGAACTGGCTCAGCCGCGCCGACGCGCTGGACGTCAACCTCAAAGCCCACGGCGCTGGTGATGACGAATCCACCGAGAGCAGCACCTCGCCCTGGTTTGACCTGTCATTGGGCATGGAGATCAACGGCGTGCGCCACAACATCCTGCCCTGGCTGCCTGAATTGATTGCCGCGGCGGCGCAAAGCCCGATCGACGAAGCCACCGGCGTGCCGCAGCTGCCCGAGTTCATCTACCTGGCCAACCCGCAAGGTGGTTTTATCCGTGTGCCCACCGACAGCCTGAAACCCTGGCTGGGCGCGCTGCTCGAGCTGGTGGGCGACCGCAACCACGATCTGACCGGTGACAGCCTGAAGATCAGCCGCTTTGACGCACTGCGCACCGCCGCGTCGCTCGGCGAAGGCGCCGTCTGGAACGGGCCGCAGCATTTGCGCGACATGGTGCAACGCTTGAGCGGCAAAACCGAGCTGCCCGACGTGCCGCTGCCAGCCAGCGTCAACGCCGACCTGCGCCCGTACCAAAAGCAGGGCGTGAACTGGCTGCAGTTCTTGCGCGAATACGGCCTGGCGGGCATTCTGGCCGACGACATGGGCTTGGGCAAAACGCTGCAAACGCTGGCCCACATCCAGATTGAAAAAGACGCCGGCCGACTGGACCTGCCCGCGTTGATCATCGCTCCCGTGAGCCTGATGGGCAACTGGCGGCGTGAGGCGCAGCGCTTCTGCCCTGACCTGCGTTGTCTAGTGATCCACGGCGCTGACCGGCACGAAGTCAGCGGCAGTACGCACGACCACGACATCGTCATCGCACCGTATTCGCTGCTGCCACGCGACCGCGAGGGCTGGCTGCAAGGCCAGTGGCACCTGGTGGTGCTCGACGAGGCACAAAACATCAAGAACGCCAACACCTTTGCGGCCGAGGTGGCCAGCGAGCTCAAGGCCCGGCACCGCCTGTGCCTGTCTGGCACACCGATGGAAAACAACCTGGGTGAAATCTGGAGCCTGTTTCACTTTTTGATGCCCGGTTTTCTGGGCAGCCAGAAGCGCTTTACCGAGCTATTTCGCAAACCCATTGAAAAACTGGGCGACCCTGAGGCCACGCGCCAACTGCGCGCGCGCGTCACGCCCTTCATGCTGCGCCGTACCAAGGCGCTGGTGGCGCACGAACTGCCGCCCAAGGTCGAGACAGTCATGCGTGTCGAGCTGTCGGGCAAACAGGCCGACCTGTATGAAACCATCCGGCTCGGCATGGAAAAAACCGTGCGTGACGCGCTCAACACCAAAGGCCTGGCCAAGTCGCAAATCACCATTCTTGACGCGCTCTTGAAACTGCGCCAGGTCTGCTGCGACCCGCATCTGGTCAAACTCACCGCCGCACGCAAAGTGAAGAATTCTGCCAAGCTGGAACAGCTGATGGAGATCCTGCCCGAGATGCTCAGCGAAGGCCGACGCATCCTGCTGTTTTCGCAGTTCACCAGCATGCTGACGCTGATTGAAGACGAGCTGGCCAAACGCAAGATCAAATGGGTCAAGCTCACCGGCCAGAGCCAGAAGCGCGACGAACTCATTGACCAGTTCACCAGCGGCGCGGTGCCGCTGTTTCTGATCAGCCTCAAAGCCGGCGGCACCGGGCTGAACCTGCCGCAGGCCGACACGGTCATCCACTACGACCCGTGGTGGAACCCGGCGGTGGAAGCCCAGGCCACCGACCGTGCGCACCGCATCGGCCAGACGCAAAGCGTGTGGGTCGTCAAGTTAGTGGCGCAAGGCACCATTGAAGAGCGCATTCTGGGCCTGCAAGAACGCAAGGCGGCACTGGCCGAGAGCATGTACAGCGGCGCAGTCGCACGCAAACAACCCCTGTTTTCCGAGAGCGATCTGGCCGAGCTGCTTAAACCGCTGTCGGCCTGAGATTTATAGGGCAAAATCCTGCACCTGATCCCCATCCAGCCGACCAAGGTCTCACTAACCGGGTCGATGGAGATAGCCGTTGGACAAACCTACCGACACCCCACCATCCACCCGCGCCAGCGGCGCGGAAGATTTGCGTCTGCTGCGCTTTTTCAGCACCGCCAGCCTGGTTGCGTTTTTGGTGGTGGCCGTTTTGCTCGGCTACGTCTTCAAAACCCTGTCGGTCGACAACCTGGTCAACGGCTACCAAAGCGAGCACGTCAACCACGCGCGCATCATTGCCAACGAGACCTGGGATGACCATTTTGACCCGTTGATCACGATAACAGCACCTCTGCCCAGCGACCAACTGGCAGCCAGTCCCCATATCGCAGAGATTGATCAGCACATCAAAAAGCTGCTTGAAGGCACCAAGATTTTCAAGATCAAGGTCTACGACCTCAAGGGCCGCACCATCTACTCGACCGACTTGCGCCAGATCGGCCAGGACAAAAGCGCCAACGCCGGCGTCATCGCCGCGCTGCAAGGGCAGAGCAGTTCGGCGCTGGTGCACCATGACCAGCTCAGTACTTTCGAGGGCGAACTCACCAACCAGGATATGGTGGAAAGCTACATCCCGCGCTTTGACCCGGCGACTGGGCAAGTAACTGGTGTGTTCGAGATCTACCGTGACGCCACCGGCCTGGTTAAAGAAATCCGCAAGCGCCAAATCGAACTGGTCGGCGCGGTGATCGGCTTGCTGGCCTTACTGTACCTGGTGGTTTTTTCGATTGTCAAACGCGCGCAGGACAAGCTGACAGCACAGGGCAGGGAACGCCAAAAGGTGCAGGCGGCGCTGGCCGAGGCTGAGGAGCGCTGGAAATTTGCACTCGAGGGTTCTGGCGACGGCGTCTGGGACCGCAACCTGACCAGCGGTGAAGTTGTGTTTTCCAGTCGCTACAAAGAGATGTACGGTTTTTCCGACGCTGACCTGGCCGACCGCAATGAGCCTTGGGACGCGCGCGTCCACCCGGATGACTTGCCGCAGGTGCTTGCCGACCGCGACGCGTATTTTCGCGGCGCTACATCGACCTACGTCAGTGAGCGGCGCATGCAGAGCAAGAACGGAAGCTGGAAATGGGTGCAGTCGCGTGGCATGGTGGTCAGCCGCGACGCGCAGGGAAGGCCGCTGCGCATGATTGGCACGCACAGCGACATCTCCGAGCGCCACGCGCGCGAGCAAGAGCTGCAACTGTCCTCCACCGTACTGCAGACGGTCGACGAAGCGGTCACCGTCACCGACGCCGACAACACCATCGTTTCGGTGAATCCGGCGTTTACCATCATCACCGGTTACACGCAGCGCGACGTGATCGGCAAGACACCGAGCCTGCTGGCCTCTGGCACGCATGACCGGGCGTTCTACCAGGACATGTGGCAGCAAATCAACACACAGGGCGGCTGGCACGGCGAGATCCGCAACCGGCGCAAGAGCGGTCAGCTGTACGTGGAATGGCTGTCGATCAAGCGCGTCTGCGATACCAAAGGGCAGGTGACACACTACGTCGCGGTGTTTTCGGATATTTCCGAACGCAAGGCCAGTGAAGAGCGCATGCACCACCTGGCACATTACGACGTACTGACCGACCTGCCCAACCGGGTGCTCTTCGGCGACCGATTGACACAGGCCATCGCTTCTGCACAACGCGACAACCGTCACCTGGCACTGATGTTCATCGATCTCGACAAATTCAAGCCCGTCAACGACGAACTTGGCCACCCGGCGGGCGACCAACTGCTGCGTGCGGTGGCCAAGCGGCTGCGCCAGTGCGTGCTGCGCGATTCCGACACGGTGGCACGCGTCGGTGGCGACGAGTTTGTGGTGATGCTGCATGATGTCGAGTCTGAGCAAGACGCGATGACGGTGGCCACCAAGATCCGCGCTGCGCTAGAGCAGCCGTTTGAATTGGGTGAACACACGGTGTCCATTTCATCAAGCGTGGGCGTTGCCATGTTCCCGCAGCACGGCGCCAACGAGAGCGCACTCGTCAAGAACGCCGACATCGCCATGTACCACGCCAAAGACGCAGGGCGCAACCGCGTCCAGTTCTTTCACGACGGCTTATCAGCTTCCGAATAGATAGCGCCTAGCGCTTTCTTCTTAAGGAATAGAGGCTATTTTTATCCTTAAGACCTGACTTACACAGCCCACCCGACCCGTTACGACAATATGGCTTACCGCCGCTGCGGCGACAGTGGCCTGCAACTGCCCGCCATCACCCTTGGCTGGTGGCACAACTTTGGTGATGCCACGCCACTGGCCACACAGCGCGACATGTTGCGTACAGCGTTTGATGCTGGCATCACCCACTTTGACCTGGCCAACAACTATGGCCCGCCTTATGGCAGCGCTGAAAGCAACTTTGGCGCCCATCTGCGGCGCGACCTCAAACCATACCGTGACCAGTTGGTCATCTCGACCAAAGCCGGTTACGACATGTGGCCCGGGCCCTACGGCCAGGGCGGCGGCTCACGCAAATACCTGCTCGCCAGCCTGGACAAAAGCCTGCAGCGCTTGGGCTTGGACTACGTTGATATTTTTTACTCGCACCGTTATGACCCCGACACACCGCTGGAAGAAACCTGCGGCGCACTGGTCAGCGCGGTGCAGCAAGGCAAGGCGTTGTACGTCGGCGTCAGCAGCTATAACGCGGCCAAAACGCGGAAAGCACAAGCGCGTGGACAAAGCCTGGCGCAAATGGCGGTGGATGGCGGCATCAACTTGTGGCAACGCTCCAGCGCCGAGTCGCGTCAAGGCGCGGCGTGGCGTGAGCGCATGCGCCACCCTTGCTGTCGACGGGTTTTTCACTGTGCAGCGGCAGCCTGATTGCGCTGCCGCTGTCGGGCTTTCGACACAAGCGCTGCCCAACAGTCAAATTGTCTGACCGATTTATTCGGGCAAATCCGCAAAACCCGATACCTGCATCCGGTTCTTGCCCTTGCGCTTGGCCTGGTACATGGCCTGATCGGCCTGGCGCATGAGCTGGTCTGGCGACGTGTCTTCGTGCTGCGGATAAAACGTCACGCCCACACTGGCTGAGACCTGCAGTTGTTGTCCGTTGAACAGCACGGGTTCGTTGGCGGCGATCAATAAACGATGCAACAGGGGATCACAGTCACTCTCGTAGTCCAGATCAACAATGATGGCGGCAAATTCGTCGCCGCCAATGCGCGACAAGGTATCCACCTCGCGCAGCGCCTGGCGCATCCGGTTGGCCACTGTGATCAACACCTGGTCACCGGCGTCGTGACCGGATTCGTCGTTGACCGTCTTGAAACCATCGAGGTCGACAAAAGCAACGCCAAGTTTCTTCTGCCGCCGCATCACGTTGGCCATCGCCTGCCGCAGCCGGTCGGCGTGCAAGGCACGGTTGGGCAAGCCAGTGAGCGAATCAAAGTGGGCCAGGTAATTCAGCCGCTCTTCCTGGTCCTTGCGCGCAGTGATGTCTGCAAACAGGCCGACGTAATGCAGCACTGCACCCTGCTTGTCGCGCACGGCGCTGACGTGCAGCATCTGCGTGTACACCTGCCCGTCCTTGCGCCGGTTGGACAATTCACCCGACCAGACACCATCGCGCAACAGGTCTCCCCACATGGACTGGTAAAACAACGCATCGTGGCGCCCGGACTGCAGCAGCCGCGGATTTTTGCCCAAGACGTCCCGGCGCTCGTAGCCCGTGATGCGGGTAAACGCAGCATTCACATCAACAATGTTGCCACTGGCAGTGGTGATCAGAATGCCTTCAAGCGCGTGTTCAAAGACGCTGGCAGCCAATTGCAGTTGACGGCGTGTCTGCGCACGTTGGGTCACGTCGCGGATCGACACATGGATGGCCGGTTGACCATCGAAGACGATGGCCGTGCCCTGCACTTCCACGTCAAAGGCGCTGCCATCGAGCCGCACAAATCGCGACTCCTCCGTCGCGGTCAATGCGTCACCACACTGCAGCGCACGCATGCGCGCCGCCTGCTGTGACTGGAATTCAGGCGCCACCAGGTCAGTTGTCGACTTGCTCAGCAAGTCAGCGAGTGAATTTGCGCCAAACAATTGCACCGCCGCCGGGTTGGCGTACACGACAGTGCCCAAACGGTGGACCACCACTGCCTCGGGGGTGTTTTCGGTCAGCGCCCGAAAGCTCGATTCGCTGGCGCGCAGCCGTTCACCCGCGTGGGCGCGCTCCAGCGCGATTTCTGCCAGCCGCGTCAGCTGGACCAGCAAGTCCACATCGCGCACATTGGGCGCCAAAGCGGCCTTCTGGTACACAGAAAACACGCCAATGACCTTGCGCTGCACGTCAAACAGCGGTTGCGACCAACTGGCGCCCAAACCTGCTCTCTGCGCGCGCTCACGGTAGTCCTTGGTGGTCTCACTTTTGGCCAAGTCACTGACCACTACCCGTTTGCCACTGCTGGCCGCTGTGGCACAGCTGCAGATACCATCACTCACCACCAAGCCGTCGAGCGCATGGACAAAATCTTCATCCAGCCCAGCCGAAGCCATGACCCGCAGGCGTGCCGGCTCTGACTCGGCCTGCACCAGGAACAGGGCGCAAGACCAATCGGCGCGCAGTCCGTGCAAACCGTCCGCTAGCGTTTGCAACAGCAGCGGCAACGCACCGTCCTGCACCACCAACTCCAGCACCTTACTGCGGAGTTGTCCGAACTGGGACAAGCGCCAGCGTTCGGTAATGTCCTGGCCAATACCCAGAAGCGCCTGCACGCGGCCCTGCGCGTCATGCAAGGCGATTTTGTTGACCTCAAGCAAAACCTCGTGCGCGCTCTCGGCCGAGGCGAGCCAGCGCTGCGTCGTCATCATGGTGCGCGATTGCAGGCAAATCTGATCGTCCTCACGGTACAACTGCGCCTGCTCTGGCGAAAAAAAATCGTCGTCCGATCGGCCCTGTACGCTGGCTACGGGCAGGTCAAAAAACGCCTCAAAACGCGCATTGCAGGTGATGTAGCGCCCCTGCAGGTCTTTGAGCCAAACCAGTTGCGGCACGTGTTGCAGGATCGCTTGCAGCTGCTGGTTAATCTGGGTGAGCTCGTCGGTCTGCACGTCAAGCTCGCGCTCGCGCTCGCGAATCTGCGCCAGCAGCTGGTTGATGCGCGCCATCAGCAGCCCAACCTCGTCACCCTTGGCTTGGGTTGGCTTCTCTGTATTGGACAACTGTGCCAAGGTATCCGCAGCAGCCACCAGGGGTTTGAACTGACGCCGTAAATACCACCAGGTGGCACCGCCTGTGATCAACGTCAGCAACGCTGCCACCAGCAACAGCTGCTGCTGCACTTGTTCAATCGGGCCAAATACCTCACTCAAGGGCAACCGGCCCGCCAGATGCCAATTGGCCGCCGGGATTGCAGCCACCGACAGCAAAACAGGCACGCCTTTCGCGCTAGCGACGATGTGCGTGCCCGTCGCACCGGTCATCGCGGCGTCGACATCTGGTTCAACGCCAGTTGTCGGGCTGCGGGTCATGGCACGCAGCGGATCGGTCGCGGCCACAATCACGCGCTGCTCGCCCGCCACCACCATCAGACTGCTGGTGCGCTCGGGGAACAAGGCGCCCAGGTGGTCGAGAAAACTGTTGCCCCGCAGTTCAATGATGCCGGCCAGCCAACGCTTGGGGCTCGCGCCTACCGTCGGCAGCGGTGCCACCAGGCTCAGCACGGGCACCTGCCGCAACGGACCCAGTGAGGGCGGCGCGACGACCGCGCGTGTCAGCTGGTTGAGAACCGTCTTGTTTGCTGGCGTCAACGCCAGGCGCGGTGCCTGGCGCCCGGCCTGGGTGGGTATGCTCACCAACACCGCGCCGTCCTCATCAAACACCAACGCGCCGCCGTTGAACAAGGTGGGCAACAGCGCGCGCTCTTGCAACGCGGCCTGCAGCAAGGCTGGTTCAAACTGCTGCTCTGCGGTGATGCCTTTGGCCACTGCGTCAAGGGTTTGCAGCCGGATGATGAGCTGCTCGTTGATCTGATTGGCCAGCAACACCACCGAGGTGTTTTGGGCAACGCTGGCACGCTGTTCAATGTCGCGGCGCAGCAACGATGTGGCGTACCCCGCCAACACCCACAGACCAACCACCAGCACCAGCAGCGTGACCAAGGTCACGCGTGCTTTGACAGAGTGTTTCAAACCAAGAACTGATCTCATGGCCAATTGCCGCGAAAATGAACGGCAGTAAATCGCGCTGTCTCTGGAAAAAAAGGCCCCCCGGCAACGCGAGCGCAGGCAAGCCAAGGCAAGTAGTGTACGAGGGTGTTCTACTTTAACCACTTACATAGGCTGATCCAATCCCCCGTTCGGGTGATATCTACCGACTTGAAACTGAAACATGCTTGACTTTGAATCGATCCAACGTGCCGCCACACGGCTACAAGACCATGTGCTGCGCACACCGTGCGTGGCGTCGCACACGCTGTCTGACATCACCGGCGCCAAGGTCTTTCTGAAGTTTGAAAACCTGCAGTTCACCGCATCGTTCAAGGAGCGCGGCGCCTGCAACAAATTGGCACAACTCAAGCCCGAGGAACGCGCACGTGGCGTGATCGCCATGAGCGCGGGCAACCATGCCCAAGGCGTGGCCTACCACGCGCAGCGCCTGGGCATCCGCGCGGTGATCGTGATGCCACGCTTTACGCCCGGCGTGAAGGTCGAACGCACGCGCGGCTTTGGTGCCGAGATCGTGCTGCACGGCGACACCCTGGACGAGGCACGCAGCCATGCACTGGCGCTGGCCGAACAGCAAAAACTGGTCTTCGTGCACCCCTACGACGACGCCGACATCGTCGCCGGCCAGGGCACGGTGGCGCTGGAGATGCTCGACGAAGTGCCCAATCTGGACCTGCTGGTCGTGGCCGTTGGCGGCGGCGGTCTGATCGCCGGCATGGCCACGGCGGCCAAGGCGCTCAAGCCGGACATCGAGATCATCGGCGTACAAACCACGCGCTTTCCTGGCATGGTCAACGCCATCAAGGGCACGCACCACCCGCAAGGCGCCAGCAGCATTGCCGAAGGCATTGCCGTGGGTACACCAGGCCTGTTACCGCAAGCGATCATTCGCCGCCTGGTCAGTGACCTGGTACTGGTGGACGAGGGCGACATCGAGCAAGCGATCGTGCTGTTGCTGGAAGTTGAAAAAACGCTGGTCGAAGGCGCTGGCGCCGCGGCGCTGGCAGCGCTGCTGCGCTACCCGGACCTGTTCCGGGGCAAGACGGTGGGGCTGGTGCTGTGCGGCGGCAATATTGACCCGCTGCTGCTGGCCTCGATCATCGAACGTGGCATGGTGCGCGCCGGGCGGCTGGCGCGCCTGCGCGTGAGCGCGCGCGACGTGCCCGGCACGCTGGCCACCATCACCGCCACCGTCGCTGCCGCGGGCGCCAACATCAACGAGGTACACCACCAGCGCGCCTTCACCACACTGGCAGCGCAAAACGTCGCTATTGAACTGGTGATCCAGACCCGCGGGCCGCAGCATATTCAGGACGTAATGCAAGCGCTGGGAGACGCCGGCCTAGCTGCCGAACTGCTGCACTGACAGGTCACCCGGGCAACTGCCATGAATTGCCAGTTTCTTGATCAAACCGCTAGCTGGCTTGCCACCCTTTGGTTAAACTGCGCTTCACTTTAAAGGAGTCCCATCATGAAAGTCCTGCTGGCTGTAGACGGTAGCGCGTACACCAAGAAAATGCTGGCCTATCTGGCCGCCAATGACTTGTTCTCGCCCAAAAATGAATACGTGGTGGTGACAGCGCAGGTGGTCTTGCCAGCGCAGGCGCGCGCCGCGCTGGGCAAGGAACTGGTGCAGAAGTATTACGAAGACGAAGGCTTGCGCATCGTCACGCCGGTTTGCAAGTTCCTCCAGCGCCATGACATCACGCCCAAGTGCATCTGGAAAACCGGCAAGCCCGGCGAATTGATCGCCAAAACCGCCACCGATGGCAAGTTCGACCTGGTGGTCATGGGCTCGCACGGCCACGGCGCGCTGGTCAATCTGGTGGTCGGCTCGGTCGCCACCGAGGTCCTGGCCAGCTGCAAGGTGCCGGTGCTGATCGTCCGCTAAGTGATATTGTTTTGAGAGCTGCTTGCGCTTGTCAGACAGGGGCTAGCGTGCTCTCAAGCCATCAAAGCAAGTGCTGAGTACCAGTTCGGTGATCTGTTCGTCAGAAAACAGACCGCCCATTTGCAGGAACTCCACCACCGAGTCGCAGGCGCGGGCAAAGAAGGTATAGAGGATGGCAATGGCCGGCAACGCCGGGTTGAGGTGGCCTTGCGCTTGCGCCGCTTCGATCCAGGCGCCCAGCCGGTCGCTCACTTCCATCAGTCCGTCCATGTAGTCGCGGTTGTCGATGAGTGTGGCGCGCAAACTTGAATTCTGGCTCGGCAGCGATGGCATGTCGCCAGCAAGCTTGACCTGCAACACCCAGCGCACCACGGCGCGCAGATTGTCCAGTGGCGCCGCCTCAGCGGGCAGCGCGTTGATGAAGTCTTGCGCCCGGCGCATCACTCGCACCATGGCGGCGGCGGCCAGGTCTTCCTTGCTGGGGAAGTGCTTGTACAGACTGGCTTTGGCGATACCCACTTGCGCGGCCACCTCGTCGACCGTCATGGCGTCAAAGCCTTTTTCCGCCAGCAGGCGATTGACCGCATGGATGATTGCATCCTCACGCACTTGCAGCATGCGTTGCTTAAAAGACAGCTTGACCGGGGCAACAGAGTTCATCGCCGGATGTTAGCCGAGGTCGGCAAATTTTGATGCCACGAGGCCAATTTGTTACTGATTGGTTTTTTCGGTACCGTCATTGCCCACCAGTACCTGGGCGGCAGCCGTCTTCAGCGCCGTGGTCAACGCGTCGAGCAAAACAGAGTTGAGGTTCCAGCAATGCCAGTACAGCGCCACCGGCAAAAAGTGATCTGGCATCAGCGCCACCAAAGTGCCCGCCTGCAAGTGGGCACGCACCTTGAGTTCGGGCAACACGCTCACCCCCCAACCGGCCAACACCGCGCGTACCTGGCCTTCGGAACTGGGCACGTACATCTGACTGAGCGTGACGTGCTTGAGCCCGCAGGCGCTGGCGACAAACTCCGACTGCAAATCGTCCTTGCGGTTGAACGCGATGAACGGCAACTGGCTGAAATTGTGCGGGCTCAAACCCTGCGGGCAGCGCCGGGCGGCAAACTCGGGGTTGGCCACCGCCACATAACGCATGGCACCCAGCGGCTCCACCTTGCAACTGCGCAGCGCCGCGCGCAGCGTGGTCACACAGCCGAGCACCCGGCCTTCGCGCAGCCACTCGAAAGTGAAGTCCTGGTCGTCGGTGATGATCTCCAGCCCCAGGCCCTGGCAAGCCAAGGGGCTCAGCGCGGGCAAGGCCCAGGTGGCGATGCTGTCGGCGTTGACGGCGATCGAGATGCGCTCGTCTTCACCGGCCGCGCTGGCCACACCGGGGGCCAGGTCTTTGAACTCACGCTCCAGATCGGCGCGCAGCAAGCGCATCTGCATGGCATGCTTGAGCAGCAGGTGGCCGGCAGTAGTGGCTTTGAGCGGGCGGCTGCGCACGATCAGCACCGTGCCCACCTGCTCTTCCAGTGCGCGCAAGCGCTGCGAAACCGCCGACTGCGTGATTGACAAGCGCACCGCGGCGCGCTCGAACCCGCCTTCTTCAACAATGGCGGCCAGACACTCCAGCGCGGCGGGATCGAACGTGCTCATAAGGCCTTTGCGGTTGCAGATGACAGGGCATCAGTTTAAACGTCAAGCACGTAGCGCAGGGTTTCCCGGGTGCAATCTAAGGTGATGTGGCGCAAGCGCCCTGTCAGCGTGTCGGGTTTAGCGTTGCGCGGTGATTTTCGAATTGGCACGCCGCAGCGACCAAGGATAATCTCGCCCCTATGGCACTGATTACCCTTCTTGACGCCCAGCTGGCTTTTGGGCATGTTCCCCTGCTCGACCACGCTGATTTTTCCCTTGAGACACAAGAGCGCGTCGGCCTGATCGGGCGCAACGGCGCAGGCAAGTCCAGCATGCTCAAAATTTTGGGCGGCATGGACAAGCCCGACGACGGCACGCTGCAGGTGCAGGGCAACATCCGCATCGCCTATGTGGCACAAGAGCCGCAGCTCGACGCAGATGCAACGATATTTGAAGCTGCCAGCGTAGGAATGGCAAGGGCTAGAGCACTTATTGATGAGTATTCTTCGGGTCATGGTGATCTCGACGCAATGCAAAGCGAGATCGAGTCGCTGGACGGCTGGAACTGGGAGCAGCGTGTCTCTGAGACCCTGCAGCGCCTGCACCTGGACGCCGACGCGGTGGTCAGCACGCTCTCGGGCGGCAACAAAAAACGCGTGGCGCTGGCGCAGGCGCTGGTAGCCGCGCCTGACGTGCTGTTGCTGGACGAGCCCACCAACCACCTGGACCTCGACAGCATCGAATGGCTGGAGGGTCTGCTGTGCGAATTCAAAGGCTCGGTCATCTGCGTCACGCACGACCGCTCGTTTCTGGACAACGTGGCCACCCGGATCGTTGAGCTTGACCGTGGCAAGCTAATGAGTTACCCCGGCAATTTTTCCGCCTACGTGAGGCAAAAAGAAGAGCAACTGGCGCAGGAGGCCGTCATCAACGCCCGTGCCGACAAACTGCTGGCGCAAGAAGAGGTGTGGATCCGCAAAGGCGTGGAGGCGCGGCGCACCCGGGCCACCGCGCGCATCGTGCGGCTGCAAGAGTTGCGCGCCAATCACCAGGCCAGGCGCAACGTGGTGGGCAGCGTCAACATGGACGTCGCCAGCGGCGCGGTCAGCGGCAAGCTGGTGGCCGAACTGACCCATGTGAGCAAATCGTTTGGCGACAAAAAGATCGTGCACGACTTCTCGGCCACCCTCCTGCGTGGCGACAAGATCGGCCTGCTGGGCCCCAACGGCGCGGGCAAAACCACTTTGCTCAAGCTGATTCTGGGTGAACTCAAGCCTGACCCGGCGCCGGCGAATTCCCCCACGCCCGAGCCCGGCCACAGCCCCTGGGGTACGGTGCGCCAGGGTGCCAACATCTCGGTGGCCTACTTTGACCAGATGCGCAACGCGCTGGACCTGGATGCCACGCTGGAAGACTTCATCAGCCCGGGCAGTGAGTGGATCGAGATCGGTAACCAGAAGAAACACGTCAAAAGCTACCTGGGCGACTTTCTGTTCAGCCCGGCACGGGCGAACTCGCCGGTGCGATCTTTGAGCGGTGGTGAGCGCAACCGCCTGCTGCTGGCGCGCCTGTTTGCCCGCCCCGCCAACGTGCTGGTACTGGACGAACCCACCAACGACCTGGACATCGACACTCTGGAGCTGCTCGAAGATTTGCTGCAAAACTACGACGGCACTGTTTTTCTGGTCAGCCACGACCGCACTTTTCTGGACAACGTGGTCACCAGCACCGTCGCCTACGAGGGCAACGCGCGCTGGCGCGAGTACGAGGGCGGCGTGACCGACTGGCTGACACAAAGCCGCCGCGCTGCCGAACTGGCCAGAAATAGTGATCAAAAAGGCATCCAGCCCAATAAGGACAAGCGCGAGCAGCTCCTAAAACAAGAGCATTTAAACGCGTCCGATGTGCCTCTGAGCACACCTGCCAAGACGGCCACCAGCGCCGCTGCGCCGCCGGCCAAAGCGCGCAAGCTCAGCTTCAAGGAACAACGCGAGCTCGACGCGCTGCCCGATCTGATCGCGCGCCTGGAAGCCGAACAAAAAGAAGCTGCCGAGCTGCTCGCCGACGGCAGCCTGTACGCCGTGGACAACGCCCGCGCGCTGAAGCTGGCCACCCGCAGCGCCCAGATCGATGACGAACTGATGGCAGCGCTGGAGCGCTGGGAGCAATTGGGCGGCGTCTGACCGATGCTGCCGGCGCAGTCGTACTCAGACACGCAATGTCAAGCGGTTTGCCCAGCGTGGTAGCGCGAAAAAAACTGCTGCGTGGCAGCGTGCTGCGGGTGGTCGATGACATCCTGCGGCGCGCCACTTTCCAACACCACACCGTCGCGCATGAAGCAAACCTGGTCAGCCACCTCGCGCGCAAACGACATCTCATGCGTGACCAAAATCATCGTCATGCCGTCAGCCGCCAGGTCACGGATGACCCCCAGCACCTCGCCCACCAGCTCGGGGTCCAGCGCCGAGGTGACCTCGTCAAACAGCATCACCTGCGGCTGCATGGCCAGCGCCCGGGCAATCGCCACGCGCTGCTTTTGGCCGCCCGAGAGCTGCGCCGGATGCTGATCGGCCTTGTCTTGCAGGCCGACTTTGGCCAGCAGGGTGTACGCCTGTTCGCGGGCGCTGGCCTTGGGCGTGCGCCGCACGGTGAGCGGGCCTTCCATGACGTTTTGCAGCACCGTCATGTGTGGAAACAGGTTGAAATGCTGAAACACCATGCCGGTATTGGCTCGAAAACGCGCCAGCGCGCGATCACCCGGCAGGCGCGTGGCATCGCCCGAATAGGTCATCTCGTGCGTGCCGACGCGGATGCTGCCCCGGTCAGGGATGGTCAGCAGGTTGACGCAGCGCAGCAGCGTGGACTTGCCCGAGCCTGATGGCCCCAGCAGCGCCACCACCGACCCTTTGTCGATGTGCATGTGGATGTCCTTCAGGACCACGTGGTCGCCAAAGCTTTTTTGCAGTCCGTGGATGTCGATCATGGCGTCGTCCGTGTTACTCGGCGCGTTTGGATTCAAGCCGACGCACCAGCTTGCTTGCAGGCAACAAAATGGCGATGTACATCAGCGCAATCAGCGTGTAGGCCTCCAGCGGACGATAGGTTTCATGCGCCACGGCCTGCCCCTGGTAGACCAGGTCAGGCAGCGCCAGCACCGACAGCAGTGAGGTGTTTTTGAGCTGCATGATCGACTGGTTCATCAGCGGCGGGGTCATGCGCCGCAGCGCTTGCGGCAGCACCACCCGGCGCATCACCTGAAAGCGTGTCATGCCCAGCGCCCGCGCGGCGTCGCTTTGGCCGGGGTCGATCGACACAATGCCACCGCGAATGATCTCGGCGTAAAACGCCCCGCCGTAAAGCGACAGCGCCAGCACCGCCGCGACCGACGCGGTCATGGCCACGCCAATGAGCACCGGCAGCGCGTAATAAAACCAGATGATCAGCACCAACACCGGCGTGGCCCGAAAAAGTTCCACGTACCATTTCAGCGGCAGGTGAATGAGCCGGGTTTTGGCCAGCCCGCCGATGCCCGCCACCAGCCCCACCGACAAACCAAACACAATGCACAGCAGGCTATAGCCCACTGTGACCATGAGCCCGCTGGCAAAGAGCTGGCGGTATTGCCACAGGTAGCCAAAGTTCCACTCGTACACGCCAGCTCCTTGTTTCAGTGCGGTTTCAATGCGGCATCAAGATGAAGCATCAAAAGCTCACGATGGCAGGAATTTCTTCGCGCTTGATGTTCATCAGCTTGTCCAGGTTGCTCAGCACAATCGTGTTGATGGTGTCGGTTTTGCGCAGGTCGGCAATCCAGCCGTCAACATAGTTTTTCCAACGCGGGTCAGCCTCCATGCGCAAACCGGCGTTGGTGGACGTGCCCTTGATCGGCTCGGGCACCACCACATGGCCAATGCCAGGGTTCTTTTTGACAATACCCGCAGAGAGCGTGACCACCTGTGGCTGAACATCTGCACGCCCTGTTTGCACCGCCAGCGTGGCATCGGCAGCCTTCTCGAAACGCAAAATCCTGGCTTTGGTGTACATCGCCGTCACCAGGTTGTCGTAAGACGAACCGACATCCACGGCAATGGTCACGTCCGGCGTGTCCATCTCTTCCCAGGTTTTTGGGCTGAAGCCTTTTTTGGCGATCAGGCTGTAGGCATTTTTGTACAGTGGCTCCGAGAAGCTGATGACTTTCATGCGTTGCGGTGTTGGGTTCAGACCAAAGAAGATGTCGATCTTGTTGGATTGCAAGTCCAGCACAGCGTTACCCCAGGTGGTCTCGGTAATGACCAGCTTGGCACCAAGCTTGGTGGCCAGGTTGTTGGCCAGATCGATCATGATGCCGCTCCAGGTCCCCGTGGCCAGGTCTTTCTGGTAGTTGGGTGCGCCGCCGGCCACGGCGGCGATGCGCAGTGTTTTGGTGCTGGCAATGCGATCCCAGGTGGATGGGTCAGCTTTGTCCTGCGCCCAGACGGGAACGGTCATGGTAGCGCCCAACAGGGCAGCGCTGCCCAAAAGCACGGTACGACGGTTGGTGGTGGTCATGGCTTTTCTCCTTAAATTTGGCAAGTGGCTTGCCGGTTACAAAACAGACTCGGGAGCAGATTCGGATTCAGCATAGGCGGCCAGCGCCGCCAGCGACACCGGGCGTAACGGCCAGCGTGGCACGTCGCCGTTGATGGCCGTCGGGTCAAAGTCGATGCCGCGTTCGTGCGCCAGTGCGCTCACCGCGTGGGCGCAAAACCGGCCCTGGCACGCGCCCATGCCAAAGCGTCCGACCAGCCGCAGTTCATGCGCCGAGCCAGCCACCTGCAGGCGGTCGAAATCGCTGCGACGCAAACCCTCGCACCGGCACACCACGGTGTTGGCGGTTGGCGCCACCGGCGCCGCCTGGAACAGCTGGGCTAGCGCGGCTTGTGTTCTCTGCGCTGCGGCAATGGCCTGGTCAAGTTGGCTGCTGTCACAGCGTTGGCCCAAGGAGCGCGCCACCTGCTGTGCCGCGCGGCGGCCATCGTCAATCGCAGCGCTGGCCCCCAGCACTTCGCGGCCGTCGCCCGCATGAACGATGCATGCTTCGGCCAGTTGCCCGGCCTGCGGTAGCCCGGTAGCGTTGGCTATCAAGCCATCGTGCAGCGCCACATGTTGCACAGCATACGTGCGCTGTACGCCACTGCTGTGACTGGCTTGAACCACCAGGCCAGCCTCTGCCCGCCGTACCGACTGCACCTGCCAGCCAGTCAGATAGGGTATCCGTGCACGCCACAGCTCGCGGGCATAGAGTGCGGCCTCCTGCACATGCGGCCAGCTGCGCAACGCATTGAACACCGCGCGGCCCTGCCACCAGGCAGACGCCAGCGGTTGCGCGTGCTCGAGCACCGCCAGTGGCGGGTTACCCGCTGCGGCCAGTTGTGCTGCCAACGCCAGCAGCAAGGGGCCACTACCGGCCAGCAATATCTTGCCCTGCGGCGTTTGCCCGGTTTCCTTGAACTGCACCTGCATGCCACCGGCAGTCACCACACCGGGCAGTTCCCAGCCTTCACGTGGGAGTACACGCTCGACCGTGCCCACCGCAACAATCACGGCCTTGGGCCGCACGCTCTGTACCTGGCCCAGACCCCGGTTGTCGATCAGAAAGCGGCCATCGCGATCCACACCAATGAACACCGAGCGCATCAGCGTGGTGATGCGTTGCTGAGCTTGGCTGTACGCCATCATCAACGCGTCACGACGGCGGCGATGGTGTTCGGGCATCAGCAACAGGTGGCTGCCATCGCCCGCATGACGGCGGTAAATCGCGCCGCCCACCTGGTCGCGCTGTTCCACCAGCAGACTGGTCAGACCCCAGCGCGCCAACTCGGCTACGGCGGCCAGCCCAGCCGGCCCGGCACCGATGACCAGCACATCGGCGCGTGTCATGAACTCACCCCGGCTTCGGCACTTCGTTGCAGCAGTGCCGGACTGAGTCGCATCCCCTCTTGCGCCGGCGTCAGGCAGGCCTCGACCGGGCTGGCATCGTTGATCGACACCAAACACGCCTGGCAGGTACCGATGCCGCAAAAATAGCGTCCGTGCAGGCCGCCTACCGCAGACCCCAGATCGGACAGCCCGGCACGCTGCAACGCCGCCGCAAGGGTTTCACCAGCGCGAAACGGGACGGGCTGTGAACGCCAGTAAAAATGCAGCGCAGCAGTTTCAGACATGGATTGATTTGGGCAAATGTGCAAACAACGATAACAGATCACTCAGGCCCCATGTTGCGGATTTACCCGCGCAAGACCCGTCATGTAACTCAGTTGGCCTGGCGCAATGGCAAATCACCAAAGCGCCCAGGTTTAAGCGCAGACACATCAAAGCGCGGGGGCTGATCGCGCACCATGTCGGCCACTGCGGCACCGATCACCGGTGCCAGGCAAATGCCGTCGCCCTCCATGCCACTGGCGATGAACAGGCCGGGCAAGGTCGGATGACGACCAACAATGGGCAAGCCATCCTGGGTGCCAATGCGAATACCGGCAAAGGTACGGATCACCCGCTGGCGCGCCAGCGCCGGGTAAACCGCCAGCGCCTCGCGCAACAGGGTGGAGACGGTCTGCACGTCAGTCTGTCGGTCGGCAAAGCCGGTTTCCCTGCTGCTGCCAATCAGAAACTGGCCTGTGGCCAGCGGGTCGATCACCAGGCTGATGCTGCTCTGCCCCAGCACCATGCGCCGCTTGGCAGCCAGATAACCGGCCGACAACAGCGGCCCGCGCAGCGCAGCGCCGCTGAGCGAAGCCCGGTCGGTCACGATTAATTGTCCTTTGCGGGGAATCAGTATGTCCTGCAAGCCCGTGAGTAAACCAGTGCCCAATCCGGCCGCGACCACCACGCGATCGGCCACCAAGGTTCCGGCTGGCGTGACCACGCCGACAACCCGGTCGTCCGACAAGGCCAGGCGCTGCACCGGCGTGTTGCGCAGAACCTGCGCGCCGCTGGCCTGCAACAGGCGATCCACAACCTGGTAACCCAGCGCGTGCCCGTCATCGGGCACTTTCATGCCGGCGAGCACATGGCGGCCCAGGCCGGGCACACGCTGCATCAGCTCGGCGTGCGTGAGCGGCAGGATGCGCTCGCCCAGTTCCATCAAATCCGACCCCTGATGCGCAATCACCGCCACTTCTTCATCGGTGCGGGCAAACAGGTAGGTGGGGCGCGGGTGGTAGATGTCGCGCATGATGCCTTGGTCGACCCACTGCCCATAGAGCGTGCGAGCCTCGCAGGCCAACGCCATCATCTGCCCCGGGCGCTTGCTGGCTACCGACACAGCGCCGTCAGAGGCGCCCGAGGCACCCGCTGCTGGCCAGCGTGCGTCGAGCAGCGTTACTTTGACGCCAGCGCGCGTCAAAAAAAACGCAATCGCCGCGCCGACAATGCCAGCACCCGCGACGATCACGTGCGCGCTAGCGTGTAAAGGGGTACCCGTTGGTATGCGCAAGGTTCAGTCATGCCGCTGCAGGCGCAGGGCTAGAGTTGGGCCAACGGCACTTTTCCTGCCGTCTCGTCAGCCTGAATCAGGGCAATCAGTTCGCCCAGGTCGTTGTCAAGTCGCTGCAGCGTTGCCGCATTGAGCTGCGTCAGCGCCACCGGTAAAACGCCTTCAAACGGGCCAGGCACGTCTTTAAGCAGCGCCAGCGCCTTGGCCGTGACCTGCAGGTGCACATGGCGTTTGTCCTGGGCGTCTTTTTCCACTCCGATCAGTTCTTTTTGCAGCAAGCCTTTGACCAGATTACTGGCGGTGGACTGGTGAATGTCCATGCACCGGGCCAGCTCCCCCATGCCAATATCCGGTTGGTCACGAATGGCACTCAACGCCCACACCTGCGCGCCCCCCAATCCCACTTTTTTTTCAACCTGCTGGAAATGCGCCCGAATGGCATTGAATACGACACGAAAGCGGCGCAATACCTGCGCAGACGTAACAACCGAAGCTCGGGAAGAAGCGGCTCTTGGCATAAACAAAAACGACAATTACGGGAGGAGCATCATAGTGCCGCCGCGCCGGTTTGCAGCAACTCATGTCGAACCAGCCGCATCATCAGGTCATCAAAGGTGTAAAAACCGTTGTCGCACTGCGCCAACTGCTTGAGCGCAAAAGCTGCGCCGGTACCAAAAGCACGCCGCTCAATCGACTCGTGCACCAGCCGCACGGTCTGGTACGGAAAGCCAAAGATCACCTCGTGGTGACCGACGATACCGCCCAGGCGCAAGGATGTGATTCGGGCGTCGTCAATGCTCAAGGTCTCGGCAATTTTGCGCGCCGTGCCAGAGACCTCGGGCTTGTCACGAAAGTGCTGCTCCAGAATTTCCACGTCGGCAAACGGTGCGATCTGGCGCAGCAGGCGCGCGGCCATGATCAAAAAATTGATGCCCACAGTAATGTTGGGCGAACACATGATCCGGGTCGACTCACCCAGCGTCCTGGCGTAGGCCAGGTCTTCTGGTGTGTAAGCCGAGATGGCGCTCACCAGCGTCATGTGTCGCTGGCGCAGCGGCTCACCGTAGCCGTGTAGCGACTCAGGTCGGGAGAAGTCCACCAGCGCGTCGACCGGATGGGCATCGAGACAGGTATCCCAATCGGTCTGTGCCAGACCAAAGACCGGCACGTCGACACCGTCGATGGTGAACCGGCCATTTTCGGCAGATTTGCGCGCAATCCAGCACAATTCAATCTCCGGGTCAGCGTGCAGTACCTGTGCCACCGCCTGCCCCGCTTTGCCAAAGCCTACCAATCCAACTTTGATCATGTTCGCCTCCTGCCATGTTGTATTGCCGCGCCAGCAAGGGTGCTGGCTCAGCCCAATATAGCAAATCATATTTGCACGAAACCAATAATCCCGCACAATGCGCAATGAATAGATTTCCCTCTGCATGACCCACGAAGAAGACAGCTCCGCCGTTTTGAGCGCCATCCGCACCGAGCTGGTCGACTGGCACCTGTGGGCGGGGCGCGCGTTGGTGTTGGCGTTTGCCGCGCTGGCCGGGCTGACGGTGGTACTGTTTACCTGGCTGACCGAGCGCGCGTTTGCCGCCTTTGAATTGATGCAAGGCGGCCGCTGGTGGCTGCCGCTGATGTGGACACCGCTGTGCACGGCAGCCATCGTCTGGTTGATGCGCCGCTACGCCATGGGCAGCGCCGGCTCGGGTATCCCGCAGGTGATGGCTGCGTTGGACGCCAGCGTCACACCCGGCCACCGCAGCTTGTACGTTTCTCTCAAACTGACAGTGGCCAAAATGGTGCTGTCGACCTGGGGTCTGCTCGCCGGGCTGTCGCTGGGGCGCGAGGGCCCGTCGGTGCAAATCGCCGCCGGCGTCATGCACCACGCACGGCGCTATCTTCCAGACAAATCACAGGTATCTGCCCACGGGTTGATGATGGCAGGTGGTGCCGCCGGCATTGCCGCTGCATTCAACACGCCCCTGGGCGGCGTGATGTTCGCCATCGAAGAGCTGTCGCGCAAACCCGAGCAACGCTCCAGCGGCCTGCTGCTGGCGGCCATCGTGCTCAGCGGCTTGATGGCGGTATCCATTTACGGTAATGCCACCTACTTTGGCGTGATCCGGATCGAGAACCTGAGCGTGGCGTTGCTGCTGCCGGGCTTGGCGGTAGCTGTGCTCAGCGGCCTGGCCGGCGGGCTGTTTGCCCGGCTGCTGCTGATCTCGATCCGCGGCGACGGCGTGGACCGCTTCAGCCGCTGGCGCCGGCAGTCACCGGTGGCGTTTGCTGCAGGCTGCGGGCTGGTCATTGCCCTGATTGGCCTGGCCAGCAACGGCACCACCTTTGGCACCGGTTACGCGCACAGCCGCGCCATGCTTGAGGGCAACAACGACACCGCGCCGCTGTATGTGTTGTTCAAATTCGTCGCCACCTGGGTCACCGCCTGGGCCGGGGTGCCTGGTGGCATTTTTGCGCCAGCGCTGTCGATTGGCGGCGCTTTGGGCAATGATGTGGCGCAGCTCACGAATTACGTCAACGCGCCAACGCTAATCGCGCTGGGCATGGCGGGTTTTCTGGCGGCGGTCACGCAGGCACCGCTCACGTCCTTCATCATCGTCATGGAAATGGTCGACGGCCACGGCCTTGTGCTGAGCCTGATGGCCACAGCCATGGTCGCCAGCGGCGTGTCTCGGCTGATTTGCAAGCCGCTCTACGGTGCGCTGGCGCAACTGCAATTACTGCGGTTACCACATCCGCCAGAAAACAAGCAGCCATAAAAAAAGGAGCCCCGAAGGGCTCCTGAACTCGCTTGCTGTTCTGATCGCTAAAAAAGGACAGCGGCTGAATTATATTTGTGCAAATTGAACCGGTTCTAAGTAATAACCCTGATACTGGTCAACAGACCAGTATTGCCCCCATGGCGGCCAGATGACTTCTATTTCGGGTAAATTTGGTTCAATGCCAGCAACTTCTTTGGCCCAGCAGGCCCGCTCACCCCAGTTCTCCAACAACGAGTTTCGTACCGCCTTGGGCATGTTTGCCACCGGCGTGACGATCGTCACCGCGCGCGCGCCTGACGGTCAACTGGTCGGGCTGACGGCCAACTCATTCAACTCGGTGTCGCTGTCGCCGCCGCTTGTGCTGTGGAGCCTGTCGCAGGCAGCGCGCTCGATGGCTGCGTTTCGTCAGGGTTCGCACTACGCCATCAACATCCTGGCCGCTGACCAGCAGGCGCTGGCGCAGCGTTTTGCCAATCCGCATGTTGACCGATTTGCGGACCTGGCTTTTACCGAAGGCGTCAGCGGTGCACCGCTGATTTGCGGTTGCGTGGCCAATTTTGAATGCTTCAACCGCAGCCGCTATGTCGAGGGCGACCATGTGATTTTTGTCGGTGAGGTCGAGCACTGCGAACACCGCGCTGGTGCGTCACCACTGCTTTACCACGGCGGCAAGTTTTACACTGAGCATCCGCTCTAACGCTTCATTTGATACCCGCCATGGCACACCCTATTCTTCTGGCTTATTCCACCACCGATGGTCACACGGTCAAAATTTGTGAGCGCATCAAGTTCGTCATGACAGCGCTGGGCCAGCAGGTCACGCTGGTCAGCATTGCGCAAGCCGACACGCTCGACCTGAATACCTTTGAGCGCGTCGTTATTGGTGCCAGCATCCGCTACGGCAAACACCAGCCACAGGTGGCGGCGTTCATCGCCAAACACCAGGCCGTGCTGGAGCGTAAGCCCAACGCGTTTTTTACCGTCAACATCGTCGCGCGCAAGCCCAACAAAAACCGCCCCGAGAACAACCCGTACCTGATCAAGTACCTGAAAACCATTGCCTGGAAGCCGCAGCTGCTTGAGGTTTTTGCCGGCAAGCTGAACTACCCCATTTACGGCCCGCTGGATCGGCTGATGATCCGCTTCATCATGCTCATCACCAGCGGCCCGACCGACCCCAAGACGGTGATTGAATTTACCGACTGGAGTCGGGTCGAAGCCTTCGCCCACGCGGTGTGCGCGCTGCCCGATCTCCAAACCGTTACGGCGTAAGCCCGGCGCGTGGCCAGCACAGGAGCCACAATGTTGCGACGTATTTTTTTACTGCTGTTGCTGTTGGCGCTGTTTGGCTGTGCGTCGATGTCCGAGACGCAATGCCAGGTGGCCGACTGGCAACGGGTGGGCCTGCAGGACGGTGCCATCGGCATGGCCGAGAGCCATCTGGCCGACTACGTGAAAGACTGCGCCAAGGTCGGCGTCACGCCCGACGCGGTAGCCTACCGCAAAGGTTGGGACGCAGGCATCTTGCGCTTTTGCACCCCGGCCAACGGCTGGCGCGAAGGCACCCAGGGTCGCCATCAGGCCGACGCCGTGTGCCGGGCGCAATCTGGCTACGAGCGCTTCACCTACTACCTGAGCGCCGGGCTACAGTTTCACCGAACCGGTGAGCAGATTCGCGCCAACAACCACGAGATGCAGCGTCTGCAAAGTCTGCTGGATACCACCACCAAGGATGAAGAAAAGAAACAACTGCGCTTTGAACTACAGCAGCTGGACTGGGAGCAATTCCGGCTGCGCAATCTGATCAACCAGCAGCGGTTGCTGGCACCGTAGGCGCTACGGTCAAACTTGACCACGGGTTGACTGAAAAATTGGCGATTGCAGACTTTTGGCACATGCAGCCAGGGCCAGAAATGCGTCTCGGGCGACGAAGCGGTTAAGCTGCCAACCGATTCAACAATTTCACATCAAGGAGTCAGCAAATGAGTTACGTATGGATGGCCATCATCGGATTTCTGGTTGGCCTGGTGGCCCGGGCGTTGCTGCCAGGCGACCAAAAACTGGGCATGATCATGACTGCCCTGTTAGGTATTGCTGGCTCTTTCGTCGCCAATTTCGCCGGTCGGGCCATGGGGCTGTATGGAGCCGGTGGTGCCGCCGGTTTTATTGCCAGCGTAGTTGGGGCAATTGTGCTTTTGCTGCTTTATGGACTGGTGACCAAGGCCAGCAGGTAGCCAAGCCACGGCACCAGGATTTAGCGTTGTGGTCTTCAGGCGCAGTCGGCCAAACACAGTTGCTACTGTTACTGTAGCTCATAGAGCATGTTCTGTATGGGTTTTTATTCGCGCCCGCCATTGCTGGC